>CAZUPR010000021.1:0-6009 GCA_964622305.1 uncultured Eubacteriales bacterium | reverse complement strand
CTCAAGGATTTAAGAAATCTTGGTAACACCCTGATTGTGGTTGAACATGATGAAGATACAATCAGAGAGGCTGATTACGTGGTAGATATTGGCCCCTATGCGGGGGCTCATGGTGGCAATGTTGTTGCGGCCGGAACTCCGGAGGAAATAATTGCTGCTGAGGACTCAATTACAGGTCAGTATCTGTCTGGCAGAAAAAAAATTGAAATTCCTGCAGAAAGAAAAAAGCCGGCAGGGAAGTATCTTGAAATTTTGGGAGCAGAAGAAAACAACCTGCAAAAACTTAATCTTAAGATTCCCATTGGCCTCTTTACCTGTGTTACTGGTGTTTCAGGCTCAGGTAAGAGCACCTTGGTTAATGAGATTCTTTACAAGGCAGCAGCCAGGGCAGTTTATCCCCAGGCTAAGATGAAGCCGGGTAAGTTTAAAAGCCTTAAGGGAACAGAAAATATAGATAAGGTTATTGAAATAGACCAGTCGCCAATTGGACGGACACCCCGTTCTAACCCTGCCACTTATATCTCTGTTTTTGATGATATCAGGCAGGTTTTTGCCATGTTACCTGAATCAAAGATGAGGGGTTATAAGCCAGGGCGTTTCAGCTTTAATGTTACCGGCGGCCGCTGTGAGGCTTGTTCTGGCGATGGGATTATTAAAATAGAGATGCACTTTTTACCAGATGTTTATATCCCCTGTGATGTCTGTAAGGGCAGCCGTTATAACAGGGAAACTCTGGAGATAAGATATAAGGGTAAAAATATTGCCGATGTTCTTGACATGACGGTAGAGGAAGCCAGGGACTTTTTTGAAAATGTGCCAAAGATTCACCGCAAGCTCAAAACCTTAGAAGATGTGGGCCTGGGCTATATTCGCCTGGGGCAGCCGGCCACCACCCTTTCGGGTGGCGAGGCCCAAAGGGTCAAGCTGGCCTCGGAGCTCCATAAACGGAGCAATGGCCGCAGCCTCTACATCCTGGATGAGCCTACTACTGGCCTTCATACCGCTGACATTCATAAACTTTTGGAGGTCTTGGAAAGAATTAAGGCCAATGACGATACCATCGTAATCATTGAACACAATCTGGATGTAATTAAATCGGCAGACTATATTATAGACCTGGGACCTGAAGGAGGTTCCAAGGGTGGAACTATTGTTGCCCTGGGTACACCGGAAGAAGTGGCTCAAAACCCACTTTCTCATACGGGAAGATTTTTGCAAAAGGTACTAGTTTAAAGAAAGATTCAAAAGTGGAGTGAAAAAATGAGTCAGCTGGAAGAAAAATTAAAAACCCTTCCGGAAAAACCAGGCGTTTATCTGATGAAGGATGAAAAAAATAAAATAATCTACGTTGGTAAGGCCAAGTCCCTCAAGCCCAGGGTTTCCAGCTATTTCAGGACCAGCAAGCATGACTCAGCCAAGACCAGAATCCTGGTTAAAAAAATAGTGGACCTGGACTATATTCTCACAGACACAGAGGCTGAGGCCCTGATTTTGGAGAACAACCTGATAAAGAAGTACAAGCCCCGCTATAATATCTCCCTCAAGGATGATAAGAGCTATCCCTTTATCAGAATCACCAATGAAGATTTTCCACGCCTTTTTGTCACCAGAAATTTGGTTAAAGACGGCAGTCGCTATTATGGCCCCTACACCAGCGTTGGCGCTCTTAGGGAAACAGTTGATTTGCTTAAAAGGATTTTTCCTTACAGAACCTGTGGCAGGGGGCTTTTTAATCAGGGAAAACCCTGCCTCAATTATCATATAAAGAAGTGCTATGCTCCCTGCGCTGGTAAGATTTCCCAGGAAGATTATGGGGAGCTCATAAAAGGCATTGAAAGTTTTCTTAAGGGCCAAAAAAACGAGGTAGAAAGAGCCCTCATCAAGGAGATGGAGGAAGCAGCCAGGAAGCTGGAGTTTGAAAAAGCTGCCAGGGCCCGGGATAAACTGACTGCTGTCCGCCAAATAATGGAAAAACAAAAAATTGTTTCTGGCCGGGAAGAAGACCAGGATGTTATTGGCATCTACAGCAAGGGTAAAAAAGCTGCCTTTCAGATCTTTTTTATCCGCAATGGCCGGGTAAGTGGCCGGGATATTTTTTCTATTAATACTCCATTAGAAGATGAAGAAGATAAGATTTTAGAAGATTTTTTAAAGACCTGGTATTTAAATAAGCAGGCTTTTCCCAGAGAGATTCTTCTGCCTTTTGAAGTTGAGGATATGGATTTATTGGAAGAGATTTTTTCCAGAGAGGCCAATCACAAGGTTCGCTTTCTTGTGCCTCAAAGAGGTAAAAACCGTGATTTAATCAAGCTGGTTAATGAGAATGCCAGAAACTATATGGAAAATATTATCCTTAAGAAAGAGGAAAGAGAGCAAATAGCCCTGGAAGACCTTAAAGAAAAACTGGGCTTAGGGCAGATACCAAGTCGTATTGAATGCTTTGATATCTCCAACACCCAAGGGTCAGAAAACGTGGCCTCCATGGTTGTTTTTAAAGGTGGCAGCCCAGACAAGAGGTCCTACAGAAAGTTTAAAATAAAGAGCTTTACTGGTGCTGATGACTACCGGGCCATGGAAGAAGCTGTGGGCCGCAGATTGGATGAGGCTCTCAAGGAAAATGAAAAGTTCCTGCCTCTGCCAGACTTGCTTCTTATCGACGGAGGCAAGGGCCAATTGGGGGTTGTCTTAAAGCTTCTGGAGAAAAAAGGACTGGCGGGGAAAATCCCCCTCATATCTCTTGCAGAAAGGGATGAAGAAATTTTTATTCCTGGCAGAATTGCTCCCTTGAGGCTGGACAGAAGAAGTCCTGGCCTTCAGCTTTTGCAGAGAGTAAGGGATGAAGCTCATCGTTTTGCCTTGACCTATCACCGCAGCCTGAGAACCAAGAGAAATCTGGAGTCGATTTTAGATGATATTCCGGGCATTGGGGAAAAAAGAAAGAAAATTTTAATGAGAGAGTTTGGCTCTCTCTACAACATTGTTGAGGCAAGTCAGGAAGATTTGTATCAAATTACAGAAATACCGAAAAATGTCCTGGAAAAAGTGTATAATTATCTTAAGAGTCATGAAGATTTACAAATGAGACTAAAAAGGAAAGAGGGTAGAGGAAAAAAATGATAAAATTGATTGCCGTTGATCTTGACGACACACTTCTAAACAGTGAAGTTAGAATTTCAGAAGAAAATAAAAAAGTAATTCAGGCCTGTCTGGATCAGGGGATTCATTTTACCTTTGCAACTGGCCGCATGTTTCGCTCAGCTGTAGATTTCGCTAAAGAAGTGGGAATAAGCCTCCCTCTGATTACCTATCAGGGGGCCCTGGTAAAAACTATAGATAATGAAGAAATTCATCACCATGTTATCCAGGAAGAAGTGGCCAAAGATTTAATTGATTTTCTTAAAAATTACGACATGCAGCTTAATGTCTACATGAACGACACTCTTTATATGGAAAAAATGAATGACTTTGGTGAGGATTATGTAAGGATTTCCAGGATTGACCATGAAATTACTTCCTTTCCCCAAGGCTTACACACTGAGCCCACCAAGATTCTTTTGGCCGGCCGCCCTGAGCTTTTGAATGAGGTTCAGGAGGAGACCAGAAACCGTTACAAGGATATTTTAGCAATAACAAAATCCAAGGATTATTTCCTGGAGTTTGGCAACCCTAAAGCCATGAAAGGTATAGCCTTAAAAAATCTGGCAGACTCTTTGGGCATTAAGAGAGAGGAAGTTATGGCCATTGGCGATGGCATGAATGATTTTGATATGCTTCAATATGCTGGTTTGGGCGTTGCTGTAGAAAATGCGGTTAATGAGGTTAAAGAAATTGCGGATTTTGTTAGCTCTACTAACGACCAGGATGGGGTAGCCAAGGCTATTAAAAAGTTCGTTTTATAAAAAGTGGCGAAAGCCGGAAAGAAAAGCCAGAAGGAGGCGCTTATGCAGCTTATTATCGTAACAGGTATGTCTGGAGCAGGAAAATCAACAGTAATACAAATTTTAGAAGACATGAATTATTTTTGTGTTGATAATCTGCCACCAGCCCTTCTTTTTAAGTTTTTTGAACTAATAGAAAAAAGTGAAGAGCCAGAAAAAAAGATTGCTCTGGTTATTGATGTTCGGGCGGGTAAGTATTTGCAAGACTTTTTTCTCTACCTTGATGGTTTAAGGGATAGGGGGGTGCCCTCTTCTATTCTGTTTTTAGAAACGGTGGACAGGGTTATTGTGGACCGTTTTAAGGAAACCAGAAGACGACACCCTCTGGCTGACTGTGAAGGTGGCATCCTTGCCGGCATAAAGAAAGAAAGGGAAATTTTGCAGGAAATTAAGGGCAGGGCTGACTTGATAATTGACACCAGCAATATGACTGCAGCCAAGCTCAGAGAAAGAATAAGAAAACAGCTGGGCGATGATTGTAAGGAGAGATTCCAAATTTCCTTTATGTCCTTTGGCTATAAGTATGGCGTGCCTATTGATGCCGACCTTATGGTTGATGTGAGATTTTTGCCTAATCCTTTTTATTTGCCAGAGCTTAAAGAAAAGACTGGCGATGACAAGGAGGTCCAGGACTATGTTTTCTCCCAGGAAGCTACAGAAGTTTTTCTAAATAAATATATGGACTTATTACTTTTCCTCCTTCCTATGTATGAGAAAGAAGGAAAATCCAATCTGACTGTTGCCATTGGTTGTACAGGTGGCAAGCACAGGTCTGTTACTCTGGTTAACTACCTGCAGGAAGAAATTGCTAAATTGGGATATTACACCCAGAAGAGGCACAGAGATATAGAAAAGGGCAGGTGATGTGGATGTCATTTTCAACAAATGTGAAAAACGAAATTTCCAGAATCATTCCTGAGGGTGAATGCTGCAAGAAGGCTGAGCTCTCAGGAATGATTCGTGTTGGAGGCTCAATCACCATTGGCTCCAACATGCAGATGGCCCTGGAAATGCGAACAGAGAATGCGGCCACTGCCAGGAAATTTCTTAAGCTGGTCAAGGCGGCTTATGGCATCGAGACAGAAATAAATATTCTTCGTAAAAACAGATTGAAGAAAAATAATATTTATATAGTAAAAATAACCGACGAGACGAGTGTCAAAGAAGTCCTTGTAGATTTAGGAATTAGTGACGATGGCTTCTTTCTTAACGCTGGAATCAGCCAGGAAATTATGGAAAATCCTTGCTGTAAGCGAGCCTTTATTCGGGGGCTCTTTTTGGGGTCAGGTTCAGTCACGGACCCTGATTATGGCTATCATTTGGAAGTAGTTTTTGAAAGTGAAGATATAGCTCAGGTTCTGGTAGACTTGCTTTCTGATTTTGAATTGACGGCAAAAATAACCCAGAGAAAAAACACCTATTTGGTTTACCTGAAGGAAAGTGAGCAAATCTCAACATTTTTGAGTATTATAGAAGCTCATAATGCTCTTTTTTCACTGGAAAACACCAGAATCCAAAAGGGCATGCGCAACCAGGTCAATCGTTTGGTAAATTGCGAGACGGCCAACATGAATAAATCCATAGATGCAGCATTTAAGCAAATTGAAAATATCGACATCATTAACACTTATATAGGTTTGGATGGTCTGCCAGAAAATTTAAGGGAACTGGCCCTTCTGCGGCTGGATAATCCTGAAAAAAGTCTTAAGGAATTAGGGGAGATGTTGACTCCACCAGTGGGCAAGTCTGGGGTCAATCACCGGATGAGAAAAATAGAGGCTATTGCTAAAAGTTACAGAAAAAAGTAATATTATATTATTAATATTCTGGGAGGTGAAAACCATGGCTTATAAGATTAATGACACTTGCATTATGTGTGGAGCTTGCATGGGTGAATGTCCAACAGGATCAATTTCTCAAGGCGATACACAATACAATATCGATCCAGATACTTGCATAGATTGTGGTGCTTGTGAAGCAGTATGTCCAGTTGGTGCAATCTCACAAGAATAAATAGCAGAGCATTCACAGGGAGAAGTACCCAAGCTGGCCGAAGGGACCGCTCTCGAAA
>CAZUPR010000020.1:0-23928 GCA_964622305.1 uncultured Eubacteriales bacterium | reverse complement strand
GGATTCGAACCCACGGAACCCGCAAGAGTTCAACGGTTTTCAAGACCGCCTCCTTCAACCGCTCGGACACCTCTCCATAATGGTTTTATTTAAATAAAACCATTAGTAATACTAACAAAAATATCTTAAACTGTCAATCTGAACTGGCAATTTATTTACTAATTTTTTCTAAGCCGCCCATATAATGGACCAAAGCTTTAGGAATAGTGATACTTCCATCTTCATTTTGATAGTTTTCCATAATAGCTGCAGTCGTTCTGCCAACAGCCAGGGCAGATCCATTTAAAGTGTGAACAAAGCGCAGCTTACCATCTGATCCCCTAAACCTGATATTGGCTCTTCTGGCCTGGAAGTCTTCAAAGTTACTGCAGGAAGAAATTTCCCTGTAACGGTCTGCTCCAGGCATCCAGACCTCTAAGTCATATGTCTTGGCTGAGGAAAATCCTAAATCTCCAGAAGCAAGGGTGATTCTTCTATAGGGAAGTTCCAGAGCTTCCAGGATTGACTCAGCACTTTTGGTAAGTTTTTCCAGCTCTTGATAGGAATTATCAGGATGAGCAAATTTTACCAGCTCCACTTTGTTGAACTGGTGCTGCCTGATGATACCTCTGGTATCTCTTCCATATGAACCTGCTTCTGCTCTGAAACAAGGGCTGTAAGCACAGTGAGAAAGTGGCAGCTCTTTTTCCTCAAGAATTTCATTTCTGTAATAATTGGTTACAGGCACTTCAGCTGTAGGAATTAAATAATAGTCTGTATTTTCAAGTTTAAACATATCTTCAGCAAATTTAGGCAATTGGCCGGTTCCAGTCATGCTGGCAGCATTAACCATAAAAGGTGGCAGAAGCTCTTCATATTCTGTATTAATGTGGGAGTTGAGCATAAAGTTAATCAGGGCTCTTTCAAGGCGGGCTGCAAGTCCGCGATAAAAGGTAAACCTGGCTCCCGTTACCTTGGTAGCTCTCTCAAAATCTAAAAGGCCCAAATCTTCACCCAAATCCCAGTGAGCTTTAACTTCAAAGGAAAAGTTTTTTGGCTGGCCAACAGTTTTTTCCAGCCTGAAGTCATCTTCACTAAGGCCAATAGGAACATCTGCATGGGGAATATTGGGAATCATATATAAAAGTGCATCAAGTTGAGTATCTACGTCCTTGAGACTGGCATCAAGGTCTTTTATACTGTCACCCAAATTTTCTACCTTGGCCATTACTTCTGAGGCATCTTTTCCTTCTCTTTTAAGCAGGCCAATCTCTTTTGAAAAAGTGTTTCTTTGATTCTTTTTTTCTTCCACCTGGGTTAAAATTTTTCTTCTCTCCTCATCAAGCCCAAGTACTTTATCCACATCAACTTCCAGACCCCTCTTTTTCAGGCCTTCTTTTACCCTGTCTGTATTTTCTCTGATAAATTTTAAATCTAACATTTTTTACCTTCCTTCAATGATTATTTTTTGTGCTTTACTTACTCCAGAACCTAATTTAAATTCATAACCTGACTCAAACAAAGCCATCTCTACTGCAGCAATTCCAGATAAAATATCAAGATCGCTCAGATAACCAATGGTTCCCACTCTGAAAATTTTACCCTTTAGCTCATCCTGGCCACCTGCTACCAATACATTGTATTTTTCATCCAGGAGTTTTTGGAAGCCAGACCACTTAACCTCTTCAGGCAAATAAACAGCAGTTACCGCCCTGGAGGCAAATCTCTCGTCTTCAACCAGAAATTTTAGGCCCATTTCTTTAAAGGCTGCCCTCAGCATCTGATTGTACCTCTCCTGCTTGGCGTAGTTTTCTTCTATGCCAAAGTCTAAAATGATATCCAGACTCTTATCAAGGCCCAGGATTAAAGAAGTGGCGGGAGTATAGGGAGTTGTAAACTGTTCAAGATTTTTCTTGGCTGCCTTGAGACAGAAATAAAATCTTTTATTACCGCAGGATAAGACTTTCTCTTCTGCCTTTTGGCTTATAGCTATAAAAGCCAGGCCTGGCGGCAACATAAAGGCTTTTTGTGAACCCGCAACTACCACGTCCACGCCCCAGGCATCCATTTGCAGGTCAGTAACCCCCAAGCCCGAGATAGAATCAACAACTAAAAGGGCCTTATAATCTTTTACCACTTGAGCTATAGCCCTGACATCATTTAAGATTCCTGAAGAAGTTTCGTTTTGCTGCATAAAAACAGCCTTGGTATCCGGGTTGGCCTCCAGAAAATTCCTGACATCCTCAGCCTGGGCTGGCTGGCCAAGGGGATAAATTATTTCTTCATAATCAGCCCCGTAAATTTTATTTAGTGTGGAAAATCTTTCTCCAAATTTACCATTAATGAGAATTAAACTTTTATCACCATCGTTAATAAAGTTGGCAACAGCTGCCTCCATGGCTCCGCTGCCGGATGAAGTAAGGATATAAACATCCCTCTCTGTTTTGAAAACCTTTTTTAACTTCTCACTAACTTCTTTGATAACATTATCAAAAAATGATGTTCTGTGCCCCACTGCCTGAGAACTCATGGCCTTAAGGACCTCCTCTGGAACCATGGTTGGCCCTGGGATCAATAATAACTTCTCATTTTTCAAGTTAAGACTCTCCTTCCTTTTTTTCCTTTTTTTAAATAAAAAAATCCGTCCCATATCTTGGGACGGATTTGTAACCGCGTTGCCACCCAAATTAAATTATGCCTGGCTAATTAAAGCCTCTGACACAATTTCACTTGTAAGGTTATAACGTTACCAACGGAAGTATTCTTCATACTCTGTTCACAGGCGGAAAGTTAAATGTCTGTACCGGTTCACAGCAACCACCGGCTCTCTGAAACAGATTAATTTAAGGCTTCCTGATCATCACATTTGTGCTATTTCTTTTTAGATATCTTACAATATTTATTATTTTATAGCAAGTGGCCCTTATTCTTCATCAGCTTTAATTATTGTGATAGAAACAACTTCATCATCATTGGACATATTCATGAGGCGAACTCCCTTGGTTGCCCGGCCCATGGAAGAAATATCTTCTGCAGTAAATCTGATAATGATGCCATTTTTAGAAATCATCATAACTTCATCATCATTTTGGATAATTTCTGCTGCGATAATTTCTACATCTTTTTTCTTGTCTCTGTTAAAACTGATCAGGCCCTTGCCTCCCCTGGTTTGAATCCTGTATTGATCAAGAGGAGTTCTCTTACCGTTACCTTTATTGGTTACTACCAGAAGCGAGGAATCATCTTCCACGATGCCGATAGAAACTACTTCATCACCCTTGCCTAAGTTAATTCCTTTAACTCCCTTAGTAGTACGGCCCATATTTCTTACATCCTCTTCACTAAAGCGAATTGAGAAGCCTAATTTAGTTGAAAGAATTATATCCTTACTTCCATCTGTCAATTCTACTCCTATCATCTCATCGCCCTCATTAAGGATAATGGCTGCTATACCGTCTTTCCTCTGGGTGTTATAGCTAATAAGGTCTGTTTTTTTAATCATGCCCTCTTTTGTTGCTGCTACCATATAGAGACCCTCAGAAAACTCTTTTATAGGCATAACCGTAGTAACTTTTTCACCGGAATCCAGGTTAATCAGATTCTTCATGTGCATACCCCTGGCTGTCCTTGAGTGCTCAGGAACTTCATAGGCCTTTACCCTGTATACTTTACCCTTGTTTGTAAAATACAGAATAAAGTCATGAGTAGAGCTGGTAAAGATTTTAACTACAGCATCCTCTTCTCTGGTACTCATGCCACGAATTCCCTTACCGCCTCTTCTTTGGCTGGTGTAGTTACTCATGCTCATTCTCTTTATATAGCCACTGTTAGAGACTGTGATTACAACCTCTTCTTCTGGAATTAAATCTTCCAGATCAATTTCATCATCAGCCATAGAGATCATGGTTCTTCTTGGATCAGAGTACTTATCTCTGATAACAGTTATTTCTTCTTTAATGATCTCATAGATTTTATTTTCATCTGCCAAAATAGCCTTTAATTCTTTGATGGTTTTTACCAGTTCCTTGTATTCATTTTCCAGTTTTTCAGTTTCCAGGGAGGTCAGCCTGTGCAGCCTCATATCCAGGATAGCCTGGGCCTGAATATCACTTAAGAGGAACTTACTAATCAAGTCTTTTTTAGCTTCATCAGGGGTTTTAGCCCTTCTGATTGTTTTTATAACTTCGTCTATATTTGAAATGGCGATTCTCAAGCCCTCAACAACGTGAGCTCTTTTTTCAGCCCTGTCCAAATCAAAGGCTGTTCTTCTTCTGATGATATTTTCCTGGTGTTTTACATACTCTGCCAGAATTTCCTTGAGATTTAAAACTTTAGGAACACCATCAACGATAGCCAGGAAGATAATCCCAAAAGTATCCTGTAGCTGAGTGTTTTTATAGAGTTGATTCAAAATAACCTGTTCGTTTGAGTCTTTTCTCAACTCAATTACAATTCTCATACCCTTACGGTCAGATTCATCTCTAAGAGCAGTTATACCATCAATTTTTTTGTCTCTTACCAGTTCTGCAATTTTTTCTATTAGTCTGGCCTTGTTGGTCAAATAAGGAATTTCATTTACAATTATCCTTTTTTTGCCATTTTTCATTTCTTCTATTTCTGCTTTTGCCCTGATCCTGATAACACCACGGCCAGTTTCATAAGCTTTTTTAATGCCCTCTTTGCCCAGGATTATAGCACCTGTTGGAAAATCCGGACCTTTAATAATTTTATTAAGTTCTGAAATTTCAATATCTGGATTATCAATATAGGCTATAACACCATTTATAACCTCACGTAAATTATGAGGAGGTATATTTGTGGCCATACCAACAGCGATACCGGATGAACCATTTACCAAAAGGTTAGGATATCTTGATGGTAAAACCTCTGGCTCCTCCATAGAACCATCATAGTTTTCTGCAAAATTTATGGTATCTTTTTCAATACCATCCAGGAGTTCATTGGTTATCCTGGCCATTTTAACTTCTGTATATCTCATGGCCGCTGCTGAGTCGCCATCAACAGAACCAAAGTTACCCTGACCATTGACCAGGGGATATCTTGTTGAGAAATCCTGGGCCATTCTGACCATTGCATCATAAACAGCAGTATCTCCGTGCGGGTGATACTTAGCCAGAACATCGCCGACTACGTGGGCCGATTTTCTAAACGCTTTTTCTGGGCTTAAACCGATCTTATACATAGAATAAATAATTCTTCTGTGTACAGGTTTCAGGCCATCTCTTATATCTGGCAGAGCTCTGCCCACGATTACACTCATAGCATAATCTATATAAGAATTTTTCATTTCTTCTTCTATTCTTATTGGCAGCATCTTGCCATGGTTAAATTCTTCCACTTATTTTTCTCTCCTTTCCCTTATATGTCAATATTCCTAGCGTAGGTTGCGTTTTCTTGAATAAATTCTCTTCTTGGTTCTACCTTATCTCCCATTAATACTGTAAACATATTGTCTGCTTCAATTGCATTTTCTAAGGTTACCTGAAGAAGGGTTCTTTTTTCTGGATCCATGGTAGTATCCCATAATTGATCGGCGTTCATCTCACCAAGACCTTTATAACGCTGAATGGCAATATCTTTTCCATTTTCTTCTATAAATTCTTCCAGGGCTTTGTCATTATAAAGATATTCTTCTTTACGACCCTTTTTAACCTTATAAAGTGGTGGCTGAGCTATAAAAACATTGCCATTTTCTATTAATTTTCTCATGTATCTGTAAAAGAAAGTTAACAAAAGTGTTCTTATATGGGCACCGTCGACGTCAGCATCACTCATAAGAATAATTTTATGGTATCTGATTTTCTCGATGTCAAAATCAGGTCCAATACCTGCTCCAACTGCTGTTATCATGGCCCTGATCTCTTCATTGCCTAAAATTCTGTCTAAGCGGGCTTTTTCAACGTTTAATATTTTTCCTCTCAAAGGCAGAATAGCCTGAAAATGCCTGTCCCGGCCCATTTTTGCCGAACCGCCAGCTGAATCACCTTCGACTATATAAAGCTCTGATATTACAGGATCATTACTAGAACAATCGGCAAGCTTTCCTGGCAGAGAGTTGCTGTCTAATGCATTTTTTCTTCTGGTTAGCTCCCTGGCCTTTCTGGCTGCCTCTCTTGCCCTTTGAGCCTGAATAGTTTTTTCAATTATTTTTTTAGATACTGATGGATTTTCTTCTAAGAAATAGGAAAGTCCTTCACTTAGGACGCTGTCAACAATACCCCTAACTTCACTGTTACCCAGCTTAGTTTTTGTTTGTCCCTCAAATTGTGGTTCTGGTACCTTTGTACTTAAAATACCAGTCAAACCTTCTCTAATATCATCACCAGTAAGGTTTTGTTCATCTTTTTTCAAAAGATTATACTTTCTGGCATAATCATTTACTACTCTGGTGAGACCAGATTTTAAACCAGCTTCGTGAGTTCCGCCTTCTTGTGTATTTATATCGTTTACATAAGAAAAAAGAGTTTCTGTATATGAATCTGTATATTGCAGAGCTATCTCAACAATAACCCCATCTCTTTCTTTCTCTATAAAAATTACTTGTTTATGAATTGGGTCTTTATTTTTATTAAGATATTTTACGAAGTCAATAATTCCCCCATCGTTTTTATAAATCTCTTTTTTATTTGTTCTCTCATCATTTAATTCAATTAAAAGTCCCTTGTTCAAAAAGGATAATTCTTGAATTCTGGCAGCAAGAATAGAAACTTCATAAACTGGCTCCTCAAAAATTTCAGGATCTGGTTTAAAGCTTATTTTTGTACCTGTTTTTTTCTTTTTGCCAACTATTTCCAGCTCTGTAACCTTTACTCCTCTTTCATATCTTTGAGAATAAACATTACCATCTCTGGAAACTTCTATAGTAAACCATTCTGACAGAGCGTTTACCACAGACATACCAACACCATGAAGACCGCCGGAAACCTTATAGCCCCCGCCGCCAAATTTTCCACCTGCGTGTAATACTGTAAGAACTACTTCTACAGCAGGAAGGCCAGTTTGTTCATGAATATCTACTGGTATTCCCCTGGCCTCATCTTCAACAGTGATTGTGTTATCTTTATGGATTGTTACTGATATTTTATTACCAAATCCTGCCAGATGCTCATCTATTGAGTTGTCTATGATTTCATAAACCAGATGATGTAAGCCCCTGGAACCAGTGCTGCCAATATACATCCCAGGCCTTTTTCTTACTGCTTCAAGACCTTCTAAGACTTGAATTTCACTGGCTGTATAATGACCATTATTCTTAATTTCTGTCATCAAGATTCTCCTTTTTAAATATTTTTTTATTTTAATTTTTATGTTTTTATTTTGCTAACAATTAATTATATCAAACAATTGTTCCATTTACTATTTTAATCAAGCCATCTTCCTTTTCTATCTGATTTTTAATTAGCTCCAAATTTGCCAGACTAATAAAAGATTGGATTTTATAGTCTTTTAAAATTTTAATTAGCATATTTTTTCTTTTTTCATCAAGTTCACTAAAAACATCATCCAGTAAAAGAATTGGAAAATAATCATGATTATTTTTTAAATATTCCAGTTCTGCTATTTTTAATGATAAGATAATTGATCTTTGTTGCCCCTGGGAAGCAAAATCCTTTGAATTCTCCTTATTTATATAAAAAACAATATCGTCCCTGTGAATACCAATTGTTGAATGTTTTCTTCTTAATTCTTCCTGTAGGTTATTTTCTAACTCCTCTTCATAATTATTAAAATTAAAGCTGGGCTTATAATTTATTGACAACAATTCATTACCTTCTGTAATTTTTTTATAAACTTCCCTGGCAATAGGTGTTATTTTCTTTAGATAAGCAAGCCTGTATTTAATAATTTCTCTTCCGCTTTCTGCCAGTTGTAAGTTAAAAATTCTTATTAATTTTATATCTTTATTATTTTTTAAGAGATAATTTTTTTCTGAGAGTAGTTTATTATATTTTTTTATTAACTCCCTGTAATTTGAATAAATAATTTTAATTTCATTATCTAAAAACTCTCTTCTTTTTGCCGGACCATCTTTTATAATCTGCATATCATCTGGAACAAAAATAATAGTTTTTATAGGATTATTTTTTAATTCCCTTTTTATACCATTTATAAAAAGTTCTTTCTTTTTTTCTTTTTTCGTAACTACTAAGGTGTTTTTTTTATCTCCCTTATATACTTCCAGTATAATTTGAAAAAACCTGTTTTCCTGATTAATATTTTTATTAAAAAGTTCTTCTTCTTTTATATTTTTAAAAGATTCACCATTTAAAATATAAAAAATGCTTTCCAGGAGGTTAGTTTTGCCCTGGGCATTATCACCCAAAATATAATTTATATTATTGGAAAAAATAATTTCCTGATCTATATAATTTCTGAAGTTTTTTATTCTTAATTTGCTGATTTTCATAAATCACCGGTCACCATTTTTATTTAAATTATAACATAAAAAAACATTCCCAAAATATAAGGGAATGTTTTATATCTTTATTCTTCTTTAATTAGCTCTAAGAGGAAGAACCAGGTAAGTATAATTATCATTTAGTTCTTTAATGACAGCCGGACTTAAATTTCCTGAAAATTTAAATTCTATATCATCTGTTTCTATTACCTTTAAACCATCTAATAAATATCTGGAGTTAAAAGAGATTTCTAATTTATCTCCTTCAACAAAAGCATTTAAGTTTTCGTTTAAATAACCACTTTCTGATTTTGATGAAATATTAATCAATGAATCACTTATTTTAAAAGTAATTATTGAAAATTTGTCTACCGTATCAACAAAGAGGCTGGCTCTTTCAATAGCATCTGTAAATTCTTTTTTATTTATTTTTATACTTGTCTGATAATCCTTAGGTATCACATCATTAAATTTTGGAAACTTACCATCTATTATTCTTGAAATTATTTTAGTATCTGAGCTTAAAAAAATAATTTGTTTTTCATTTCCATATACACTTATTTCTTCATCATCATCTTTAAAGATTCTTTGAATCTCATTTAAAGTTTTTCTGGGTATTATTATATCAATATTTTTATTATCATTTTTTACTTTTATTTCGTTTATTTTAGAATCATTAATAGCTAATCTGTGTGAGTCAGTAGTTATTAATTTTATTTGGTGATCTTCAATATTAAATAAGGCACCATTAAAAACTGGCCTTGATTCATCAAGAGAGCTGGCAAAAATTGTTTTTCTAATTAAAGAATTTAGATTATCTGCTTTTAATATAAATTTAAATTCTTCTTCAATTTGAGGCAGTGCAGGAAACTCTTCTGGGTTAAATCCTTTTAATTCAATCTCTGAGTTTAAATATTCTATCTTTAAATTATTATTTTCTTTAATTAAGGAGATATTACCTGATGGTAATTTTTTAATTAGTTCAATAAATTTATCAGAGGTTACTACCATTTCGCCCTCTTCTACTACTTGAGCTGGTATTTTTGTTTCTATAGCCAATTCAAGATCAGTTGCTGTAATTGTAAGATGGTTATCAGCAGCCTTTATTAAAACTCCATCTAGTATAGGAAGTGTCTTTTTGGAGCTTATAGCTCTTTGAACATTTTGTAATCCATAACTTAAATTTTCTCTTAGACAATTTACAATCATATTGATTCTCCTTTTATTCATTTTTAGTAGCATTAATAGTAAGGGCTGTTGATAAGTTAATAAGTGGTTTAAATACTGGTAGATTAAGGAAAAAAGCCTGTATAAAAAGCTGTTGAAAATCAATAAGACTTATCCACATATTAACAAGTAAAAACAAAAATAAAAATTATCCACATCTTACTAACATCTTATTCTATAATTATCAACAATTATCCTTTTTTTATTTTTTCAGTTAAGGAGTTAATTGTATTTGAAAGTGCAGGATTTTTTATCATTTCTGAACATATTTTATCATAAGAATGAATAACAGTAGTGTGATCTCTGCCACCAAAATGTTCACCTATTTTTGGTAAAGATAAATCTGTCAGTGTTCTGCAAAGATACATACTTATTTGCCTGGGATAAACAACATCTTTATTTCTTTTTTTAGATTTAAGGTCTTCCACTCTTATATTAAAATTTTCAGAAACAATATCCTGAATTACTTCCGCAGTAATAACTACTGGTTTTTTATCTGTGATTATTTCTTTTAAAGATTCCTTAGCAAGTTGAAGGTCAATTGTTTTACCACTTAAGGATGCATAAGCAATAACTCTTATAAGTGCTCCTTCAAGCTCCCTGATATTTGAATCTATCTTTTCTGCAATATATGACATTATCTCATCAGGAATATCAAAATTTTCTAATTTAGCTTTTTTTCTTAAAATAGCAACACGAGTTTCATAATCAGGCGCTTGAATATCTGTAATTAAACCCCACTCAAATCTGGTTCTTAACCTTTCTTCAAGAGTGGGTATTTCTTTTGGGGGACGGTCACTTGAAATAACAATCTGCTTATTGGCCTCATGAAGGGCGTTAAAAGTATGGAAAAACTCTTCCTGGGTTCTTTCTTTTTTTGCTAAAAATTGTATATCGTCAATTAATAAAACATCAATGTTGCGATACTTATTTCTAAAACTTTCTGTTTTATCATCTCTGATTCCATTAATTAACTCATTAGTAAATTTTTCTGAAGAAACATATAAAACTTTTTTATTTGAATTATCAAGAACATAGTTTCCGATAGCCTGCATGAGGTGAGTTTTTCCCAGACCAACACCACCATAAACAAAAAGTGGGTTATAACGTGAGCTTAAGGATTCTGCTACCGACATACAGGCAGCATGAGAAAATTTATTACTGTCACCCACAACAAAGCTCTCAAAAGTGTAGCGGGGATTTAAATTTGATTTAGCAATCTTCTCTTCCAGAGATTCACTCTTATGAACAGGTGAAGCTGATTCCTCTATAGGAAGATTTTCAAGATCATTGGCAACAACAAATTTAACAATGACCTTTCTTTTTAAAACATCTTGAAATGATTCAGTGATAACATTTAAATATGTATTAGCCAGCCAATCTTTAACAATATCATTTGGAGTTTTTATAATAAAATTTTCATCATAGTAAGCTACCAGTTCTGTTTGTGGAAACCAGGTGTCAAAAGATGGTCTGTTAATTCTACTTTCTATTATTTTTAGTGTCTCCTGCCAAATTTCATCAAGTTGCGATTTAATCATATTGATACCTCCGGACATTCATGTAAATGTAAAGGTATAGTAGCAAAATAACTGGTAATTATCAACAAGAAAGGGGCCTTAAAGAGAAAGTTATCCACAGACTTGAAAAAGGATAAGGATTAGTATATAATTTCATGGTCAATGAGAAAATAAAGTTTAACAATATAAATCATTGTTTTTATTGGAGGTGTAAATAATGAAAAGAACTTTTCAACCAAGTAAAAGAAAAAGAAAAAGAGTCCATGGTTTCAGAGCTAGAATGCTAACTCCAACAGGAAGAAATGTCCTGAAAAGAAGAAGAGCTAAAGGAAGAAAAATATTATCAGCATAGTTTAGTTTTTTTAAGTCCTTTTTGTTTATAAAGAGGACTTTTTTTTGGAGTTGAATAATTTGTTAAAAGATGAAAACAGACTTAAAAAAAACAAAGACTTTAAACAAGTTTATAAAAAAGGTAAATCCTATGCTAACAGAGATTTTATAATTTACCGTAAAAAAAATGGATCAAATATTTCCAGGATAGGTTTTTCGCTTTCTAAAAAAGTTGGCAAAGCGTGGAAGAGAAATTTAATAAAGAGAAGATTAAGGGAAATAATTAATAATAATAGATTTTTGTTATCTCTTGGTTATGATATCATAGTTATCGTCAGACCAAAGATAAAAGATACTGATTACAGTTCAATGGAAAAATCTCTTAATCATGCCTTAAAAGGATCTGAGCTTCTTGATTAAAAATTTCTTAATCTTACTTATTAAAGGATACCAAAAATTTATATCGCCCCTTTTGGGAAAAAATTGTCGCTTTTATCCAACTTGTTCACAATATACAATTCAGGCTTTAGAAAAATACGGCTTATTTAAAGGAAGCTTTATTTCTATAAAAAGAATAGTAAAATGTAATCCCTTTCATCCAGGTGGTTATGATCCAGTTTAATTTAAGGCAGGTGTAATGTATGGCCGCATTGAAAGAAATAGTAGTTTCATTAATTGACTTTTTTTACTTAATTTCAGTAAAAATTGGCTTTCCAAGTTATGCATTTGCAATAATTATTTTAACGATTTTTATAAAGCTGATTTTATTTCCTTTGAGTCTAAAACAATCACGCTCAATGAAGAACATGCAAAAAATTCAGCCAGAGATGGAAAAACTACAAAAGAAGTATAAGAATAATAAAGAAAAATTAAACCAAGAGGTAATGAATCTTTACCAGGAATATAATGTTAATCCTGCCGCAGGCTGTTTTCCTTTACTGCTGCAAATGCCCATTATTTTTGCTTTGTTTAACACATTAAGATCCTATTCTTTTGACCCAATAGAACACTCTAGTTTTTTTTGGATTAACACTTTGACCAGCCCGGATCCTTTGTATATTTTACCGATTCTGGTTGCTATCGCTACATACTTTCAAACAAAACTTACCATGGTAGGCGGACCACAAACCAGCCAAAATACTATGATGCTTTATTTTATGCCAGTTATGATTGGCTATATCAGTATGAAGTTTCCAGCAGGTTTGTGCTTATACTGGGTAGTTTTTAACGGAATGGGAGTTTTACAACAGTTTATTATGAATCGTCTTCCTGATTCAAATTAAGGAGGCTGCAAAATGAAGGTTTTAGAAAAGTCAGGAAAAACAATTGAAGAGGCTTTGCAATTGGCTTTAACAGAATTAAATTTGACAGAAGATGAAATCGAATATGAGGTTCTTGAAGAACCAAAAAATGGTTTTTTGGGAATTATAGGTAATAAAGAAGCTTTAATAAGAGTTACAAAAAAAGAGAACTCGCAAGATAATTTGGCAGAATTTTTTAACCTCTTATTTGAAAAATTAAGATTAAATCCCCAGGTGACCTACAGAGAAGAAAATGGTAACATTTTTGTTAGCCTGGAAGGTGAAGATCTTGGTATTTTAATAGGAAGAAGAGGGGAAACTCTTGATTCAGTACAGTTTTTAGCCAATCTTTTTATCAATAAGTCAAAAGATGATTATAAAAAGGTATTTGTAGATGTGGAAGATTACAGGAAGAAAAGGGAAGAAACTCTTGTAAATTTGGCAGACAGACTTTCTCAGAAGGTTAAAAGGACAGGGAGAAAAATTTCTCTGGAGCCAATGAGCCCGCATGAAAGAAGAATAATCCATATGGCTCTGCAAGAAAACAAAAGTGTTAATACTTACAGCGAGGGTATGGAGCCATTTAGAAAAGTAGTTATTGCACCTAATCGTAACAATTAAGACTTTACCAGTAATCTTATGATTACTGGTTTTTTTTTCAAGGAGGTTAAAGAAATGAATTATAATGACACTATTTGCTCTATTGTGACAGGAATTGGTCCTGCTGCTGTTTCAATAATAAAGGTGAGCGGGGAAGAAGCAGTAGAAATAGTTGATAAAATTTGGCAGGGCAAGAAGAAGCTATCTCAAATGGACAGCCATCAGGTTCAACTTGGAAAAATTTATGATAACTTTTCTGGCCAGTTAGTGGATCAGTGCCTCTGTTTGCCTATGAGGGCTCCCAGGTCTTACACAGGTGAAGATGTTGTTGAAATACAAAGTCATGGTAGTTTTATAGCTGTTAATTACATCCTTGAACTTTTGATAAAAAATGGTGCCAGGCACGCTCAGGCAGGCGAGTTTTCTAAAAGAGCATTCTTAAATGGCAAGATGGATCTTACTGAAGCTGAGGCTATTATCGATATAATAGAAGCAAAAAACAAACAAGGCCTTAAATTTGCAGCTGATTCTCTGGCTGGTAAGAACTCACATACCCTGGAAACTATTCTTTCAGATTTGATTGAACTATTGGCTTATATGGAAGCATCAATAGATTTTCCTGAAGATGATTTACCTCCTTTGGATAAAGAAGAAAAAGAAGAAAGAATTAGAAAAATTTCTCTAAAAATAGAAGAGCTTTTATTAAAAAGTGAAAAAAGCAAATATATAAATGATGGGATAAGAATCCTTATTATTGGTCAGCCTAATGTTGGCAAGTCCAGTTTTCTTAATATGCTTTTAGATGAAGAAAGGGCTATAGTTTCTGATATTCCAGGTACTACCAGAGATACGGTTGAAGAATATCTTACCATTGGTAAAATACCGGCAAAAATTATTGATACAGCAGGGATCAGAAAGAGCCAGGATGCCATTGAAAAGCTTGGTATAGAAAAAAGCAAGGAAGGCATTGATAAGGCGGATCTTATCATTTACATGATTGATTTATCCCAGCCTTATCAAGAAGAAAAGGACGAAATTTATCCTTTGATTAAGGATAAGGAGAAAATAATTTTATTAAACAAGATAGATACTTTAAAGGATGAAAAAGATCTCCTAAGGGTTCAGTCAAGTTTTTCCCAGGAAAAGATTTTCCCTTTTTCAACCATGGAAAAAAAGCATCTTGATATTTTAGAAAAAGAGATAGAAAATACTTTTATAGACTCAGATTATGATTTTAATGAGGGAGTCTTTATTACTAACAGCAGGCAAAAAGGACTCTTACAAAAAGCACTCTTATCTTTAAAGCAGGCCCTTGATTCTCTGGAGATGGATATGGAAGATGATTTTGTAACCATAGATCTTTATGATGCCAAAGTAGCCTTGGAAGAAACCAGCGGAAAGAATATAAGTGAAGATGTAATGGATGCTGTATTTAGTAAATTTTGTATAGGAAAGTAGGTTAAAGTGTGGCTTATATAGGAGAAGAATTTGATGTTATAGTGGTTGGCGCTGGTCATGCCGGCTGCGAGGCGGCTTTAGCGGCGGCCAGAATGGGCTTAAAAACAGGCGTTTTTACGATAAATTTAAATGGGATAGCTCTTATGCCCTGTAATCCAGCTATTGGTGGTCCTGCCAAAAGCCATTTGGTTCGTGAAATTGACGCCCTGGGTGGTGAAATGGGAAAGAATGCAGACAAATCTTATTTGCAAATAAAGATGCTTAATACCTCAAAAGGACCAGCAGTTCATGCTCTTAGAGCCCAATCTGATAAAAAATTGTACCAGGAAGAAATGTATAAAACACTTTCCAGTGAAAAAAACTTAAAGATAAAAGAAGCTACCGTTGAGGAAATTCTTGTTGAAAATGGTGAGGTTCTTGGCATTAAGACCCAAACTGGCGGAATCTTTAAAGCTAAGGCTGTAGTAATAACCGCAGGAACTTATATGGATTCCAGTATAATTATTGGTGAGCTTATTTATAAGGCAGGCCCTCAGGGTTTTACAAGTACAGATAAGCTTTCGGCCTCTCTTCGTCAGCATGGAGTTGAGCTTCTTAGATTGAAAACAGGAACCCCGGCCAGGATAGATGCGGCTAGTATTGATTATTCTAAAATGACTATTCAGCCAGGCTCCGAAGAGCCCCTTTATTTTTCTTTTGAAAACTATCAAAAAAAGAACGTAAGGAGTAAGACCCCTTGTTGGCTGACCTATACAAATTTGGAAACCCACCAAATTATTGAAGATAACTTACACAGATCACCCTTGTTTACTGGTGTTATTCAAGGGGCTGGCCCAAGGTACTGCCCTTCCATTGAGGATAAGGTGGTTCGTTTTGCCGATAAGGATCGCCATCAAATTTTTATTGAGCCAGAAGGGGAAAGAACAAACGAAGCCTATGTTCAGGGTATGAATACCAGTTTGCCAGAAGAGGTTCAGTTGGAAATGCTTAGGACAATTCCTGGTTTGGAAAATGCGGAGATTCTTAGGACAGGTTATGCAATTGAATATGATGCTGTGAAACCTTCCCAACTAAAGCTAAATTTTGAGCTTAAGAATATTTCCGGTCTTTTTACTGCCGGACAGATAAATGGATCTTCCGGTTATGAAGAAGCAGCAGCCCAGGGACTTCTTGCTGGAATTAATGCTGCCTTAAAGGTGAAAAATGAGGAGCCTTTTATTCTATCGAGAACAGAAGCCTATATGGGGGTTTTAATTGATGATCTTTTAACCAAAGACACCAATGAACCCTACCGTCTGCTTACGTCCAGGTCAGAGCACAGGCTTTATTTAAGGCAAGACAATGCTGATTTGAGGCTTACAGATAAGGGACATAAACTTGGATTAATATCCGAAGAAAGATACGGAGATTTTTTGGAGAAAAAAGAAGCTATTTCCCGGGAAATAAAAAACTTAAAAGAAAGCAAAATAAATCCTGGTAACGAAAAATTAAGAGAGCTATTATTAGCTAAAGAGAGCGCAGATTTTAAACAAACACTTTCTCTCTATGACCTTCTAAAAAGAAACGAAATTGTCTTTGAGGATTTGGTTCAATATGGCTTTATTGATGATCTGGACAGAGCAGATGTTAAAGAGCAAATAGATATCCAAATAAAATATGATGGATATATAGAAAAACAATTGAAACAAATTGAAAAATTCAATAGACTAGAAGATAAGATCTTGCCTGAGGATATTATTTATGGAGAAATAGCAGGGTTGAGAAAGGAAGCTGCTCAGAAGTTAGACCAATTAAAACCAATTTCTATTGGACAGGCATCTCGTATTCAGGGTGTCTCGCCTGCAGATATTAGCGTTTTGATGATTTATCTGGAAAAGAGCAGAAGGTTAAAGGATGAATAATCTGCAAGAATATTTTGCCCGAGAAGGTTTAGTATTGGATGAGGAAAAAGCAGCAAGTTTTCTTAAGTATAAGGACCTTCTTCTTGAATGGAATAAAAAAATAAATTTAACAGCAATTACTGATGAAAAAGAGGTAATCTTTAAGCACTTTATTGATTCTCTTTTGCTGAAAAAAATAGACAAATTTTCTTTAAATGGGAAAAGTTTAATCGATCTTGGTACAGGAGCAGGCTTTCCTGGCTTGCCCCTGGCCATTTATTTTCCCCAGCTTCAAGTTACCTTATCGGATTCTTTGAAAAAAAGGACTGATTTTCTTAATTTGTTGGTTAAAGAACTAAGCCTGGATAATGTGAATGTAATCACAAGCCGTGCAGAAGATTTGGGACAAGATAATGCTTACCGGGAAAATTTTGACTATGCAGTGGCCAGGGCTGTATCTAAGATGCCGGTTCTTCTTGAATATACACTCCCTTTTGTGAAAAAAGGAGGTTTTTTTATTGCCTATAAGGGTCCAGATTATATTGAAGAGCTTGAAGATTCAAAAAATGCCTTGAAAGAGCTGGGCGGCCAGCTTGAAGCTATTGAAAAGCTGTGTATTCAAGAGTTTTCTTTAGAGAGAAACCTGATTTTGATTAAAAAAGAAAAAATCACTCCCAAAAAGTATCCTCGTCAGGCGGGGAGACCTGCTAAAAAACCCTTATAATAAAAGGAGGACATGGAAACAAGATGAATAAAATTAACTCTTTACTGGGCTTTGCAGCCAACAAACAGGAAATAGTAGAAAAAATATCATTAGATGCCATATCTCCCAATCCCTATCAGCCCAGGGTTGAATTTGATAATCAGCAGCTGGAAGAGCTAGCTTCTTCAATAAAGCAGTATGGTATTTTACAGCCTATAATTTTAAAGAAGATATCTGCAAGAGAGTACATAATTATTGCCGGTGAAAGGCGCTGGCGAGCAGCAACCTTAGCTGGTTTGCTTGAGATTCCTGCTATTATTAAAGATTTTACTGAGCAGGAGATGGCAGAAATTGCCATAATAGAGAACCTCCAGAGGGAGGACCTCAACTATTTTGAAGAGGCAGAAGCCTTTAAAAAGCTTATTGATCAATTTAGTATGACTCAGGAAGAGGTAGCAAATAAGGTAGGACGTTCTCAGTCTATGGTTGCCAATAAGATGAGACTCTTAAAATTAAGCCCGCTTGTGCGCAAAGAAATATCAACCCAACTACTAAGCGAAAGACATTTAAGAGCCCTCTTAAGGCTAAAAAGCGAAGCAGACCAGCTGGATGTTCTAAATAAAATCTACAAAAACAACCTTAATGTTAAACAAACAGATCAGCTTGTGGAATGCTATTATAAGCCTGATGAGACTAAAGAAGAAGGGTTTTCCCTTAAATTAAGAGAGGCCAAAGATTATAAATTATTTCAAAATACTTTAAAAAAGGCCTTAAAAGATATTGAATTTGCTGGTGTAAGGACGGAATATAAAGATTCATTACATGAGGATCATTTAGAGGTACAAATAAAACTTTACAAATAGAGATTCAAAGGGAAGAGGTGGGATTCTTGGGTAAAATCATTGCTATTGTTAATCAAAAGGGCGGGGTAGCAAAGACTACAACTGCGGTAAACCTGTCAGCAACACTGGCTATGGCCGGAAAAAGGGTGCTTTTGATAGACATGGATCCACAGGGAAATGCCAGCAGTGGCCTGGATGTAGAGTCTGATGATCTGGAATTTTCAGTCTATGATGTAATTATTAATGGCAGGCCTATTGAAGAAACAATTCATAAAACAGAGATAAAAAACCTTGTTATTTTGCCATCTAATATTCAGTTGGCGGGTGCAGAAATTGAGCTGGTAGGCATGGAGGAAAGAGAATTCTTATTAAAGAAAGCTTTGGATAAAATCTCTGATTATTTTGATTACACTATAATTGACTGCCCTCCCTCCCTGGGACTTTTAACTTTAAACTCTTTGACAGCTGCAAAAAGTGTAATTATCCCTATTCAATGTGAATATTATGCCCTGGAAGGTTTATCAAAACTAATCAACACCCTTGATTTGGTAAAAGCCAATCTTAATAAGGACTTGGAAATAGAAGGGGTTTTAATGACCATGTTTGATGGAAGAACCAATCTGTCCGTCCAGGTAGTTGACGAAGTGAAAAAATACTTTGGCAGCAAACTTTTCAAAGCCATTGTTCCCAGAAATGTTCGAATAAGTGAATCACCCAGTCATGGCAAGCCAGTTGTGCTATATGCTCCATCATCAAAAGGGGCAGAAATGTACTTTATGCTGGGAGAGGAGGTATTAGAAAATGAGTAAAAAAGGTTTAGGCAGAGGCTTGGGAGCTTTAATTCCAGGTGGTGCGACAACGGAAAGCAAGCAAATCGCAGCAACCCCTATGGCTTCCAAAGTTATAAAAGAAGAAAATCTGGTTCATTTTATAGAGCTTGAAAAGATAAAATCTAACCCAAACCAACCTAGAAAGAGATTTGAAGATGATAGAATTGCGGAACTTGCGCAATCTATAAAAGAAAACGGACTTATACAGCCAATAGTTCTTAGAAAAAGTGGAGATTCTTTTGAGATTGTAGCTGGTGAAAGGCGATACAGGGCTTTTCTAACTCTTAAAGAAAAAAAGATCCCGGCTATAATAAAAGAATTTGATGATCAGCAATCTTCTAAAATAGCTTTGATTGAAAACATTCAAAGACAAGACCTGAATGCCATTGAAGAGGCTTTGGCCTACAAAAGTTTAATAGAAGAACATGGCCTTAAACAAGCAGAGCTTGGAGAAACCTTGGGCAAAAGCAGATCTGCCATTACCAACTCCTTAAGACTTTTAGATCTACCCAAAGAAGCACAAAGGCTGATTATCAACGAAGTAATAAGCATGGGACATGGCAGAGCCCTTTTGCCCCTTCTTACCCATAAAGCAATAATGGATGCTGCCCAAGAAGTCTTAAAAAAGAATCTTAGCGTAAGACAAACAGAAGAAATGGTAAAAAAATTACTAGAAAACAAAAAGACAGAAACAATTTTTAAAAACAGGAACCCTGAATTGGAAAGAGTAGAAGGAATCTTACAAGGAATCTTCTCAACCAAGGTAAATATTAAGGGGACTGAAAAAAAAGGGAAAATTGAAATTGAATACTTTAACTTGGAAGAACTAAATAGAATAGTTGAACTCCTGGAAAAAAACTGATGTTTCACGTGAAACATCAGTTTTTCCTTTTGGCGGAGAGAATGTTTCACGTGAAACATTAAAAAGAGGCAAAAAAGCAAGAGCTTAGGATTCAAAAGGGCTCAAAGTGCTTAAAATGGACCTGAGAGCCCTTAAAAAGAGTTTGAGCATTAAAGGCAAATGTAAACAAATTTGGGGTGGACGAAAGAGTACTTTTTAAGTAGAATATAGTTGTTGTAAGGTGGGTGATCAAAAGAATGAAGTTTAAATTTAAGAATCACAAATTTACTCTTATGTTTATTCCTCATAATAATTCAGAAGTAAAAAGTGTAAAAGTACCGGCACTTTTAATAAACGGACTGGCTCTTTTTGGACTGTTTTCATTCGTGGTCTTCGGTGTTCTTTTTGTTAACTCAGCAAGACTTGAAAGCAAACTAATAGAGAATGATAAACTAAAAACGGTAAACCACATTCAAAATGAAGAGCTGAAGCTTTTAAAAGAAGACACATTAAAAGCTCTGGAGAAATTAGAAGAAATTAAAGAAACTGACATGAAGGTCAGAGAGATGGTTGGTCTTAAGGTCAGCGCTCCAGAAGATAAGGAAGTACCTTCCAGAAGCAGTAGTGGAGGCAGCCCTTTTGCTTCCAGAATTTTCACAAGTAGTGGAGTAGATTTATTAAGTCTTACATATGAAGAAGATGGAATGACTTTAAATGAGAAGGACCAAAGCCAATATGGCATAGATGACATTAAAGAGATTAAGGCCATGTTGCAATTAATAAATGAAGAAACAGATAATCAAGAAAAAGTTCTGGCTAGCTTAGAAAAAGATACTGCTGACAGAATTCGCTTTTTAGCAGCTAAGCCATCAGGTCGCCCCTCAGGAGGCAAGATTACTTCCCCTTATGGCTGGCGGTCCAATCCTTTCTCCGGACGGGGTTCTGAATTCCATTCAGGGATAGATTTAGCAGGAGGCTATGGGGCCAACATAGTGTCAACAGGCTCAGGCAGAGTAACTTTCGCAGGATACAGAGCAGGTTTTGGCTATACCATTGTTATAAACCATGGTTACGGCTACACGACAACGTATGCCCATTGCTCTTCTTTGCTGGCTAAGGTTGGCGATCAGGTAAAAAGAGGACAGGTAGTTGCTAAAATAGGACGTTCAGGAAGGGCAACTGGTGCTCACCTGCATTATGAAGTAACCTATAATGGAAGCACCATCGACCCTAAAACCGTATTTTAAATAAAGGAGTTAATAATGTTTAGTCCTAAAGATAATAAAAAAGAAAAAGTTATTAATACAGATTTAGTTGAAACTATAATAGGTTTTAATTCCACTGTAGAAGGCCTGGTAAAGACTCAGGGTTCTGTGAGAGTGGACGGAAAATTAATTGGGGATGTAGAAACCCAGGGAAACCTGATTGTTGGTGAGAAAGGTTCCCTTAAAGGAAATGTTAAAGCGAAAACCGTAACTATTGCGGGTGAAATCTTAGGTAACATTTCTGCAGATGAAAAAATAGAATTAAATAAAACAGCTCGTTTACTGGGTGATATAATATCAAAATTTGTTGTCATAGAAGATGGAGCAGAATTTTCAGGGAATTGTAAAATGGACAGGAAAGAAAATCAGCAAAATCTGCTGGGACAACCGGCTAAAGTGGGACAACCGGCTAAAGCAAATAAATAGTTTAGGACAAGGAGAGGCAGCTGATTGCCTCTTCTTTTTTTAAAAGGAGGCATGAGGACTTGTATAATAATTTGGATCTGGCAGCCTTTTTTTTCCTTTTTATAGGAGCTTTATGGGGCATGTATAAGGGATTTAGTCATAGTCTCTTTTCTTTTGCGGGAAAGTTTCTGGCAGCTTTCTTGTCGGGCAGGTTCTTGCTGGTTTTTATAGATCATTTTAATTTGAAGACGATTTTTATGCCTTCAATTGCAAAAATTATTGAACCTATATTGCCTTTATCAGAAGAGGTTAGAAACTTGCCCCTTTCTTTGGAAGGATCTCTTTGGAAGTTTTTTTCTAATGAAAATATTTCCCGGGAAATAAATAAGATGCACGAATCCCTGCTTGTATTTGAGCCGAAAAATCTCTCTGAGTTTTTATCTTTGATTTTAGCTAAGTATATTCTTATAGTACTATCCTTCCTGCTTCTCTTTTTAGCCTTTCTTTTTTTATTTAAAATAGTCAAAAAAATCTTTGATAAGATAATTGGTTCCTTTGTTTTGTTTGGAGCCCTAAACAGGATTTTGGGTTTCCTCTTTGGCTCTGCTTTGCATGTTCTTTTTCTCTCCCTCTTTTTGGGCTTTGCCAAAGACTTTCTTTTTTTCCTGGCACTCACAGAGGGAAGCTTTTTATATAATTTTAAAATTCTATTAAGCACATCTATAAGCCAACCATATTTTTACTATATATATAGTTTAATTATTACAGAAGCTATAAAATTAATTTAAGAAAACCCAAACTACCCCTGCGGGGTATTAAAGAGGTGAGGTGGGGAAATGGCCTTTAAAATTAATGTGGGTGACCAGATAAAAATGAAAAAGAAGCATCCCTGTGGTTCTGATCTCTGGCTGGTTTTACGAACAGGGGCTGATTTTATTATCAAGTGTGATAAGTGTGGCCATCAAACCTGGATTAAGAGACAGAATTTAGAAAAGGCAATCAAAGAAATTATCTCTGACAAAGAGTAGATTCTCTTTACTTTTGTTTGTCTTTATGTTAATATTCACTGTCGTAGACCCTGCTCTGTAAAAGGAGCCAAAGTCCATGGGGGGAGGTGAAGACTAGTGCGCGAATACGAAATTATGTATATTTTAAACCCAGCTGAAGAAGGCGTTCTTGAAGCTAACATAGAAAAATACAATAAGATTATTGCTGATAATGGTGGAGAACTAAAAAGCCTGACAAAAATGGGAACCCGCAAACTAGCCTATGAAATTGACAAGAAAACCGAAGGTTTTTATGTTCTTGCTCGATTTATGGGTGATTCAAAAGTTGCAGATGAACTAAACAGAGTAATGAAAATCTCTGATGAAGTTATCCGTAACTTAATTACTAGAGTAGAAGAATAATTATTCTGGAGGTAAAGTCATGAACAGAGCTGTATTAGTAGGCAGACTAACGAAGGACCCGGAACTAAGATATACCCAGTCTGGAGTTGCCGTAGCCAATTTCACACTAGCTGTTGACCGGAGGTTTGCCAAAGACGGTGAACAGCAGGCTGACTTTATACCAGTCATTGTATGGCAAAAGGCAGCAGAAAACGTTGCTAAATATTTAAGCAAGGGAAGACAGGTTGCGGTCGAAGGCCGTATCCAAACTTCCAGCTATGAAAATAAAGATGGTCAAAGAGTCTATAGGACTGATGTTGTTGCCGACCAGGTTGAATTCCTTGGTTCAAAGGGTGACACATCCGGACAAAGAGATGGCGGCTATTCAGATACTGACGGGGATTCTTTTGGCGGAGATTTCGACGAGGAAATTCCCTTTTGATAGGAGATGAAAAAAATGGTTAGACGTGATCGCGGCAGAAGAAGGAAACGCGTTTGTAGTTTCTGTGCTGATAAAAAGAATGTTATTGATTATAAAGAGTTGAACAAACTGACAAAATATACTTCTGAAAGAGGTAAGATCTTACCAAGAAGAGTAACAGGTAACTGTGCTAAGCACCAAAGAACATTAACGATTGCAATCAAAAGAGCAAGATACATTGGTTTGCTCCCATATATTGTTGATTAATCTTGTTACAAACATGTTACAGATAATCCAAAACAAGGATGCCTTAGCTCCTTGTTTTTTTTTATCCTTTTAAATTATAATAGGAGAATAGCCAGTTTGCATAAGGAGTGTATAAATGAATTCAGCATATAAGACAAAACAATTAACAGAAGGAGCCATGATGGCTGTTCTTACGGCCATTTTTACTTTAATAGGAACCTTTATTCCCATCTTAAACACTTTAACCGTAATAATTATAACCAGCCCAATTAT
>CAZUPR010000019.1:0-24703 GCA_964622305.1 uncultured Eubacteriales bacterium | reverse complement strand
ATTGGAAATATCATTCTACATACCTTTCTTTACAAATTCTTTTTTATAACTTCAACAAGACCATCAATGGTATAATCCTCTGCAACAAAATCTGGCTTTAAGCCTTCTTCTTCAGCAGTGGCAGCGGTTATGGGCCCAATGCAGGCGATTTTCACTCCTTTTAGGAGCTGACTTCTCCTTTCCTGATCATCAAAGACTTTTAAAAAATTTGTTACTGTGGATGAAGATGTGAAGGTAATAAGGTGAATCTTTTTTTCTTGCAATATATTTATAATCTCTTCCTGGTTTCTGTTTTCAGAAAGAGTATTATAAGCAATTACTTCATTGACATCCATGCCCATGTCAACCAGGGCCTGAACAAGAATAGGTCTGGCTAAATCTGCTCTTGGCAGAAGGATTTTATCTCCTTTTTCCAAAAGTGGTGCCAGGCCTTCAATAACATTCTCTGCTACAAATTTTTCTGGCATATAATCAACTATAAGGCCCTTGTCCTCTAAATGCTTTTTAGTAACTGGTCCGATGGCACAAATCTTAACTGAGCCCAGACTGCGAATGTCTTTTTTTAATTCCTGCATTCTTTTAAAGAAAAATTTAACTCCATTTACACTGGTGAAAATTAGCCATTTGTAGGTGGATGCTTCTGTTATAGCCTTGTCAAGAAGGCTCTTGTCTTCCACCTCAGCTATTTTAATAGAAGGATACTCATAGGCCTCACCACCCAGAGACTCAATAATTCTTGATAGATCAGAAGCCTGCTCTCTGGCTCTGGTTACCAAAATTCTCTTGCCAAAGAGTGGTTTCTTTTCAAACCAGTTTAGTTTTTCTCTGAGTTTTACCACTTGCCCAACCACAATTACAGCCGGGGAGGTAATTCCTTCTCTTTTTACAATTTCAACTATGTCAGCCAAAGTGCCTGTAACAGTTCTTTGCTCAGCCCTGGTGCCCCATTGGACAAGAGCAATTGGTGTATCTGCGGCTTTACCTTTTTCTATAAGTCTGCTGGTAATTTTAGAAAGGTTGGACACGCCCATTAGGAAAATAAGGGTGCTCTGGTCCTTAGCTAAAATATCCCAATCAATTTGTGAGTCATCCTTGGTTGGATCTTCATGGCCGGTAATGACCTTGAAACTGGAAGTAGCTGTTCTGTGAGTAACAGGAATGCCAGCATAGGCAGGTACAGCAATGGCTGATGTAATACCTGGTACTATTTCAAAGGCAATACCTTCATCCAGAAGCTCCTCAGCTTCTTCGCCACCTCTGCCAAAGACAAAGGGATCTCCACCTTTTAAACGAGCTATAATCTTGCCTTCTTTTGCTTTTTTAATTAAAAGTGCATTTATCTGATCTTGTGGCAGGGTATGATTACTTGATTCTTTCCCTACATAGATAATTTCTGCATCCTGGCGGGCATAACTTAAAAGCCTGGGGTTGGCTAGACGGTCATAAACTACCAAATCAGCCTCTCCAATTGCCTCGATAGCTTTTTGAGTTATTAATTTTATATCTCCAGGTCCTGCACCTATTAAATATACCTTTGCTTCCTTCATGCTATTTTATGTCCTCCTGTCTGATTTCCTGCAAAATTTCGCCAGCTCCATCTTCTCTTAAAAGATTGGCCAAGGCTATACCAGCTTCTTCAGGATTGTTCATCTGGCCTTTTAAGCTCTTTCTTAATAGTTTTTTTCCATCAAGTGAAGCTACCAGAGCTTCTAACTTTAGTATGTCATTTTCGATCTCAGCATGGGCTCCGATAGGAATCTGACAGCCTCCTTCAAAGTCCCGCAAAAGTGACCTTTCAGCCCTGACACAAGCCTGGGTTGCCGGATCATTTATCTGAGAAATAATCTCCTTTATGAATTCATCATCCTCACGGGTTTCTATGGCCAAGGATCCTTGTCCTACTGCCGGAAGGCATAGTGAGTAATCCAGATATTCTTTTATATGTTCATCCAGACCCAATCTTTCAAGGCCTGCTGCTGCCAAAATTATGCCATCAAGATTTTCTTCTTTCATTCTGGCCAGTCTGGTTTGCAGGTTGCCTCTTATATCTGTAAGCTCAAGATCTGGCCGGTAATTTAAAAGCTGGGCCCTCCTTCTTAAACTACTGGTGCCAATTCTGGCGCCCTCAGGCAAATCCGCTATTCTTTCGTATTTATCTGAAACAAAAACATCTTTTGGATTATGTCTTTTGGTCATCGCTGCTAAAATCAAGCCTTCAGGTAATTGCGTTGGCATATCCTTAGCAGAATGGACTGCAAAATCTATTTCATTATTTAAAAGGGCCACTTCCAATTCCTTGGTAAAAAGCCCCTTATCCCCTATTTTTGCCAGGGGCACGTCAAGAATTTTATCCCCCTTTGTACTAATAGGTACTATTTCAAAGTCCAGGTCTGGATTTTTTTCCTTAAGTAAAGCGACAACATATTCTGTCTGCCACATTGCCAGAGCACTTTTTCTTGATCCGGCTTTAATTAATTGCTTTTTGGTCATCAATTAAAATACCTTCCTCTTCACTTATTCCTGCCTCCTGCTTATCAAGTTCAAATAATTTTTGCAGGACATGGGCAGAGAGCATTCCATCTTTTACATCAATGTCCTTTATGTTTTCACTTGCTGAGTGTAAAAAAGTATTGACTATATTGCTGGCCATAGTCTCAATAATATGCCTTTCTCTATCAGTAACCTCACCCAGCCTGCGGAAGGCCTTGTCTACCTCTTTTTCCTTTATAGCTTCTGCCTTTTCTCTTAAGTCAACAATAACAGGAACTACAGCCAGGCTGTCTTTCCATTTTATAAATTTCCGTGATTCACTATGTAAAATTATCTTGGCTTTTTCAGCTTCGATTCCTCTTTTTTTGAGGTTTTTTTCTACTTCCTGGTTTATCAAATCCAGGTTTATTAGATATGAATTATTATGATTGCCTACCCTGTCGTCTACATCTCTTGGCACAGCCAGATCCAAAAAGACTGTTTCTTTATCCTTTTTGTCTAAAATTTCTTTTATTTCATCATAATTGATTACAAAAGATGGGGCCGATGTTGATGCAACTACTAAATCAGCATCCTCGAGAAAATCATTTAATTGAGAAAGCTGACCTGCCTGACATTTATATCTATTGGCAAGATTCAGAGCTTTTTGGTAGGTTCTGTTGATTATTCTGATTTGGCTGATGCCGTTGTCCAGCAAATACTTCAAGGCAAGTTCACTGTTATCGCCAGCGCCAATCAAGAGTACCCTGGAGTTTGCAAAGTCTTTTATCCTTCTTTTAGATAAATCAATAGCTGTGGTACTTACTGAAACTGGTCTTCTGTCAATAAAGGTATTGTTTCTAACAAGGCGGCTGGTCATTACAGCATGCTGAAAAAGTTTATTTATGACATTATTGGTAAGGCCTTCTTCCTTTGCCCGGGCATAAGCTTCCTGAACCTGTCCCAGAATTTGGGTTTCGCCAAGAACCATAGAATCCAGGCCTGAAGCAACGGCAAAAAGATGGCGAACCAGATCTCCATCTTTTTTATAGTAAATGTGAGCTTGTAATTCCTCGTAACTGGAGCCGCAGTACTTGGCTATCAATTCCTTGGCTGCAAGTTTTCCCTTGTGAAAGTTTACAATAGAAAAGTAAAATTCTGTCCGGTTACAGGTGGAGAGAACCAAACCACCATCGATATCAGGATGATTTCTTAAGTCCTCATAAAAAAGGCCTTTTTCCTCTTCCGACATACTGGCGTATTCTCTCACAGCTACTGATGCAGTTTTATGATTTAATCCATATAAGATAAGACGCATTCTTCCAACCTTCTTCTGGCTTCATCTATATTTCCTTTATTAAGCTCTTCAAGGACATCCATATTGGCAACTTCCCTGAGAGCGTCACTTCTTTTCTTTTGATCAGAAATTTTTTCCTTGGCAAGCTCTCTCATTTCAAAAAGCAGGTCAATAAAGAGGGCGTACTCTACAGAATAGAGCTGATCAATTTCTCTCATGATTCTGGCTGCCAGGGCAGGAGCCTTACCATTGGTAGAGACAGCAATAACCAAATCACCCCTGCGGACGATGCTGTTGACTAAAAAATTACTCTCTTCTCTTTCATCAACTACATTTATAAGAATATTGTTTTCCTGGCAATAATCGGAGATTTCCTTGTTGACTTCCCGGCTGTCAGTAGCAGCAACCACCATAAAGGCACCCTCTACTTGTTCCTGACTATAGGCTTGCTCAGAATATTTTACTTTTCTTTCGTCCATATATCTGGCTAAAACCGGGTCTATTTCTTTGGCATAAAGTTCCAGATTGCATTTGGTTTTTAAAAGGTCCTTAACCTTTCTTTGGGCAACGGAACCTCCGCCAATTACTACAACCTTTTTATCCAAAAGACTAATACTTACAGGGTAATTAAAATCCATTTTAATAATTCCTTTCATACAGAGAGTCTGTAATCCTTAGCAGTTCATTTTTTACAGGACTGTCTTCGAAACCTTCTAAATACCTTTTTGCTTTTTGCGAGTATCGATAAGCAATCTCTTTAGATTTATCTATTCCGGAATTTTCTTGGATAATGAGAAGACTATCAGTCAGACTGGTCTTGCCCTGGAATTTTTCTTCAATGGCTTTTTTTAAAATTTTTGCCTCAGGCTTATTTTGCCTTAAGACCATCAGGGCCGGAAGATTTACATGCCCTTGTAAAAGGTCCTCTCCCTTTGTTTTTTTTGTCTGGCTATTTTCTTCTATATCTAAAATATCATCTATAATTTGAAAGGCCATGCCAAGGTTATAACCAAAATGATACATTTTTTTTACCTGGCAGGCTGACTTTCCTGCAGCCATAGCACCAATTTGACAACTTAAGGCCAGCAGAAGTGCTGTTTTTGCTCTGATTCTTTTTAAGTATTCTCTTATAGTCTGATTGCTCTCAAAAAGGAGGGTGTGTTGCAAAAGCTCTCCTTCTACAATCTTAACAGCAGAGGCTGCCATAACAGCCGCAATTTCCTGATTATTTTCCGGATCGACCATTTCAAGGGCTTCGGCAAAAAGATAGTTACCTGCGTAAAGGGCCCATTCTTTCCCATATCTGGCATTTAAAGTGGCCTCTCCTCTTCTCTTATCAGCTTGATCTATTATATCATCATGAATGAGAGTTGACATGTGAATGAGCTCAATAGCCGAAGCAAGCTTTACCAGCTGGCCTTTATCACCCTTAAAAAGATTGCCGCTTAAAAGAACAAAAGCCGGCCGGATCCTTTTGCCACCTGCCTTAAAGATCTGCAGAAAATCATCTTTCATCTTATAATTCGATGAATCGAATTTACTATGAATATAGTTTTCTATTTCCTGAATCTCGTCTTGTAGAAAGGGAGCATATATTTTTTTATCCAAGCATATCTCCCTCCATTGCTTTTATTATTTTATTGGCAATTTCCTGAATCTCCGGATCTTTTAAGGAAAGATACTCCTGGGTCCAGGAAAGCTTATAATTCTTATAATCATCATTTTTTAAATAGTTAAGAAGAAGTTCACTTAACTTTTGGGATAAATCCAGTAGTTGAGGATCATTCTTTCCAACTATTTCTGTTATTATCCTGCTTACTTCTTTGAACTTAAACTCGTCTGCCTCTTCTTTTTCCAAAAATCCATCAATACAGAGGATTCTTCTCTCGCTCAGATTTTTTATATAATTAGTAAATTTCAAAATATGTCTGGAGTAACTTGAACTGATTATTTTTTTAAAAACCAAGGAAAAAAGATGGTCACCTTCAAGAATTAAAAGGTTGATATTGTCTTTATCTTCTAAAACTTTGTCATGAAGCTGAATACTATAAAACAAAATCTGTGAAAAATAAGCAAGTTCATAAGCTTCATCAAGAGGGCAGGAGGATTTTTCAGCAAAGGAGAAAATCATCTGAGGGAAAAAAAGATTTCTTTTTTCCAGCTCTGACAGACTTTCAAAGTAATTTATATCTTTAAAGCTCATATTTTTTTCGGTTTTTTCAAAAATTTCTTTGACCAGAATCAAGACTATCTTCCTTTTCTGAAATATTACCAATATCATTCTATTATAATATAAGCTCTCTCAGATAACTATATATTTCTTGAACCAGGCTTGTAAGCCACTGATCCTTCCTTGCACATGGGGCAATCTTTTTCTGCAAAGACTGGAATCTCCAGCTTTAAAAGACTCTTGAATGGAATCTCTAATTTTAAAGTTTCAGGGGACGAACGGTCAATAATTGAAGCTGCGGCAAAAGGCTGACCACCAAGTTCTTTAACCAGCTCAACCACTTCTTGAACAGAGCCACCAGTGGTAATAACATCCTCAACCACCAAAACCCTCTGGCCTGGCTCAATCTCAAATCCTCTTTTAAGTGTCATCAGATCTTTTTCTCTTTCAGCAAAAATCCCAGGCACCCCCAGGGCTCTGGCCACTTCGTAAGCGATAACAATTCCGCCTATAGCAGGGCCAACAACCAGATCTATTTTTTCATCTTTAAATTTTTGAGCCAGGGCTTTAGCAAAAATTTCCGCCTTGTCTGGAAACCTTAAGAGTTTGGCGCATTGCACATAATTTGAGCTGTGCATACCTGAGGTCAGCTTAAAATGACCTTCCATAAGGGCTCCTGTTTCTTTGAGAATTTCTAATAATTCTGTATCTGTATACATAAGAACACCTCTTTATATTTTTAAGTTTTAAATTTCTTCTCTTCCATCCAGCTCAGCCAAAATTTTTAAGGCTGCTTTAACTGGTTCCTGGCTGCCAGTTACCGGTCTGCCAATAACAATATAGTCCGCCATATTTTCTTTAGCCTGGCTTGGCGTAACAATTCTTTTTTGATCTTGGCTGGCGGCCCACAAGGGTCTTACACCGGGACAAACAGTAAGGAAATCTTTGCCAAAGGCATCCTTCATGCTTTTGGCCTCCAGGGCCGAACAAACCACTCCATCCATGCCGGTTTCCTGGGCAATTCTGGCCAATGCAAGGGCTGATTCATTTATTGGCTTAGCAAAACCAATTTCAGTAAAGCCCTGCTCATCAAAACTTGTTAAAACCGTAACTGCTATTAAAAGGGGAGGTTTAATTCCGTTCTTTACAGCTTCATTATTAACAATATCAACAGTCATCTTTTGCATTTCCCTGCCACCAGAAGCGTGAACATTAAACATCTCCACCCCCAGTTTAGCTGCCCATCTGGCAGCCTGGGCAACTGTGTTTGGAATATCATGGAATTTTAAATCTAAAAATATTTTTTTCTCTTCTTCTTTTAGAAAATCAAGAATCTGTCCACCAGAGTTAAGAAAAAGCTCCAGACCAACCTTGTAAAAATCAACAGCCGAACCAAGATCTTTTACTATTTTTTTTGCATCTTCCGGATTTGTATAATCAAGAGCGACAATCAATTTGGACATTTTTGCCCTCCTTCCAGGCCAGGCCAACAATTTCCTTTACGGATTTAAAACCATTTTCCCTGCAATAGGCTTCAATGCCTTCTACAATTTCCAAAGACCTCTGAGGTTCCAGAAAGTTTATAGTGCCAGTCATAATTCCGCTGGCTCCTGCCAGAAGAAATTCCAGTGCATCTCTTGTAGTGGCAATGCCTCCCATGCCAATGATGGGAATCTTCACTGCCTGGGACACTTCCCAGACCATTCTGACTGCAACAGGTCTGACAGCAGGTCCTGAAAGGCCACCCATTACATTGCCAAGGATGGGCCTTCTTTTGTTGACATCAATGGCCATACCCATAAGAGTATTTATAAGTGAAAGACCATCTGCTCCCTCAGACTCTGCTGCCAGAGCAAATTGTCTTATATCAGTAACGTTTGGACTAAGTTTCATAATTACTGGCTTAGAGCTATTTTTCTTAACCAGGGCTGTAACTTTTTTTACCATTTCTACATCTGTACCAAAAGCCATCCCGCCAGCCTTGACATTAGGGCAGGATATGTTTACTTCCAGGGCGGCAACATGGGGCTCATCATCCAGGGCCTGGGCCATAAGACCATACTCTTCCAGGTCTGCTCCGGAAATATTGGCAACAATTGCTGTTCCAAGTTTTGCCATTTTGGGCAGATAGTCTTTTTTAAAAGATTCAACGCCAGGATTTTCCAAGCCAATAGAGTTAAGCATACCGGCTGGTGTTTCATAGAGCCTTTCCCCTGGGTTTCCCATTTTGGGCTTCAAACTTAAACCTTTGCTGGCTATACCACCAAGTTTGCTGACATCGATCAACCTGGCATATTCCAGGCCAAAACCATAGGTGCCAGATGCTGTTAAGACAGTATTTTTAAAATGAGCTTCTCCTATACTAAAAGAGGGATCAAAATTGCTAAAAGAATTAGTCATCTAAAACCACCTCCTGGGCCCAAAAAACTGGTCCATCTACGCAAGCTTTAAGGTAGGGCTTACCTTCTTCTACCGGAACGACTGTACAGCCCAGGCAAACCCCAAGCCCACAGGCCATTCTTGTTTCCAGGGAAACCTGGCATTTAATTCCATATTCATGAGCTATATCCTTTATCTTGCTCATCATTACATTAGGGCCACAGGCATAGATTATTTCTGGCTTGAAAGATTCAATAATCTGAGGCAGATTGCTGGTTATATAACCCTTATGCCCCTGGCTGCCATCTTCAGTTGCTACCTCTATAGTTTTACAATAGTCCTTAAAGCAAATGATATTCTTTAGGCTTTTTTCGTCCCTGGTTCCCAAAGCTAAAAAGATTTCATTATCCTGACGGCCTAATTCCTCTGATAAATACAGGAGGGGAGCCTGACCCAGTCCGCCACCAACCAAAAGCGCCCGTGAATTTTTAAGGCTGGTGTCAAAACCATTACCTAAAGGGCCCAGCAGGTTAACTTTTTCACCTTTTTTTGCTTTTTTTAAGATTTCTGTCCCCTTACCTAAAACCTGATAATAAAGTTTCAAGTGCCCACTATCTCTGTCAGAGCTGTGAATGCTGATTGCTCTTCTTAAGACCGGATCTAAAAGATCAGCAACCTTTACCTGAACAAACTGGCCAGGCTTTGCCTCTTTAGCTATTTTTTCGCTTTGCAGGGTCAGGATATATTCTTTCTCATTAACTTTTTCATGTTCCAGAACCAGGCAGTCTTCTAAATACAAACTTATCATCCCTTTCAGCCTTAAATTTTTGGTTTTTTCGGCTTAATAGTAATCCTGCAGAGCTTTAACTTGTGACATAGACTCAAGGACCTTTAAAACAGCTTCTGCCAAATCCAGTGAGGTCAAACTGGGAACATTAAATTCTACAGCCGCCCTTCTGATTCTAAAGCCATCCCTTTCTGGTTCTTTTCCTTTGGTTAGTGTATTTATAACGAAGGCGATATCACCATTTTTAATGATGTCTTCAACCGAGGGGCTGCCCTCACTTATTTTTTTAACAGCCTCTGCCTTAATTCCATTATCACGCAGATATTTTGCCGTACCAGCCGTTGCCTTAATATTGAATCCAATATTGTTAAATCTTCTTAAGATTTCCAGAGCCTCTTTTTTATCCTTATCTGCTACAGTCGCCAGAATAGCTCCATTTTTGCTAAAGACATAGCCCGCAGCTATAAGAGCCTTATAAAGAGCCTTGTTTGGATCGGCATCAACACCAAGAACTTCGCCGGTAGATTTCATTTCAGGTCCCAGTGATGTCTCAACATCGATCAGCTTGCTGAAGGAAAAGACCGGCATTTTAACTGCTGTCAATTTTTTCCTTTCCAAAAGGCCGTACTTATAACCCATGTCTGGCAGTTTCTCGCCCAGGGCGGCTCTGGTCGCCAGGGCCACCATAGGAATATCTGTAACCTTGCTTAAATAAGGGACTGTACGGCTGGATCTTGGGTTTACCTCGATAACATATATTTTACCCTCATGAATCAGATACTGAACATTCATAAGGCCTCTGATATTCATGCGCAGAGCCATTTTTTCTGTGTAGTCAAAAAGCTCTTTTTCCGTTTGAGGACTAAGTGAAAAGGGTGGATACATGGCTGTACTGTCACCAGAGTGAACGCCAGCTCTTTCAACATGTTCCATAATGCCAGGAATTAAAATTCCATGACCGTCACAAATTGCATCAACCTCTATTTCCTTGCCCATCAGATACTGGTCAACCAGAACAGGGTGTTCGCCAGAAGCCTTAACCGCGGTCTTCATGTAGTGATCAAGCTCATCCATACTGTAGACAATTTCCATTGCCCGGCCTCCCAGAACATAGGAAGGTCTTACTAAAAGCGGGAAGCCCAGATCTTTAGCTGCTGCCAGAGCTTCTTCAATAGATTTTACAGTTTTTCCCTTAGGACGGGGAATAGCTAATTCTTCCAGAATGGCGTCAAACTTTTCTCTGTCTTCTGCATCGTCAATATTTTCAACTGAGGTTCCGATAATCTTAACTCCCCGGTCTTGCAGGGGTTTGGCAAGGTTTATTGCAGTCTGACCACCAAATTGAACAATTACTCCCTCAGGTTTTTCTGCATCAATAATATTCATAACATCTTCTGGAGTCAGTGGCTCAAAAAAGAGTCTGTCAGAGGTATCAAAGTCTGTGGAGACTGTTTCCGGGTTGTTGTTAATAACAACTGATTCATAACCTGCTTCCTTGAGAGCCCAGGCTGAATGAACAGAGCAATAATCGAACTCAATACCCTGACCAATCCTGATAGGACCAGAACCCAGAACCAGCATTTTTTTCTTGCCGGAATCTACAAGCTCATCTTCCTCATTCCAGGCTGAATAATAGTAGGGAGTTTGAGCAGGGAATTCACCAGCACAGGTATCAACCATCTTAAAGGAAACCTTAATTCCTTCTTCTTCCCTCAGGTTTCTTACCTCTTCTTCCTTCATTTCCCAGGCAAGAGCAATCTGTTCGTCAGTAAAGCCTTTTTCTTTAGCGGCAAGCAGGAGATCTTTATCTCCGGGCTTGGCTGGCAGAGTGACGGTTTCAAAATCTGCCAGGTCCTTAAAAATATTGAGGAAAAAAAGGTCGATCTTTGTCAGTTCATGTACTCGCTCAGGACTATAGCCCCTCAAAAAAGCCTCGCCTAAGGCGAAAAGCCTTTCATCGTCAACATTGTGGAGTTTTTCATCCAGCTCCTGGTCACTATAATCACTGAAAAGATTGGTTAAGAAATATTTTTCGTCCAGCTCCAGACTTCTGAGAGCCTTTTGCCAGGCAATTTCCAGGCTTCTGCCAATGGACATTATTTCGCCAGTTGCTTTCATTTGAGAGCCAAGGCGTCTATTACCATCCTTAAATTTATCAAAGGGCCAGCGGGGAAGTTTGCAAACAACATAGTCCAGGGCCGGCTCAAAAGCTGCCTTGGTAATGCCGGTAACATCATTGTCAATCTCTTCCAGGTGATAGCCCAAGGCAATTTTACTGGCAATTTTAGCTATAGGATAGCCTGTAGCCTTGGAAGCCAGGGCTGAAGATCTGGAAACCCTGGGGTTAACTTCAATTACGATATATTCAAGTTTATCTGGATTTAAGGCAAACTGAACATTACAGCCTCCCTCTATCTTAAGTGCTTTAATGATATTGATAGATGACTGGCGCAGCATTTGATTCTCAACATCACTCAAGGTCTGCACTGGAGCTACTACTATACTGTCTCCTGTATGGACTCCAACCGGATCGATATTTTCCATGTTGCAGACGATAATACAAGTATCATTTTTATCTCTGATTACTTCGTATTCTATCTCTTTCCAGCCGGCCACACTTTTTTCAATTAAAACCTGGCCAATACTGGAGTATCTGATTCCCTTTTTGGTAATTTCCCTTAATTCTTTTTCATTGTCAGCAACTCCGCCACCTGCTCCGCCCAGGGTGTAGGCAGGCCTTACAATAACCGGATAGCCGATTCTTTGGGCTGAAGCCACTGCATCTTCTATAGTGCCAACAATATCTGACTCTGGGATTGGCTCATTTATTTCTTGCATGAGTTTTTTAAATAAATCCCTGTCCTCGGCCTTGTTGATAGCCTCTATGCTGCTGCCCAAAAGTCTGACCCCAGCCTTGTCTAAAATACCGGCCTCAGCCAGTTCTTTGGCCAGGTTTAAACCCACCTGGCCGCCCAGAGTGGCCAAAAGTCCATCGGGCTTTTCTTTATAAATAATCTCCTCCAAAAGCTCAAGAGTCAGAGGTTCTATATATATTCTGTCGGCCATATTGGCATCAGTCATGATGGTGGCCGGATTACTGTTAACTAAAACAACTTCTACGCCCTCCTGGGCCAGAGCCCGGCAGGCCTGGGTTCCGGCATAGTCAAACTCTGCCGCCTGACCAATAACAATAGGTCCGGACCCTATTACCAATACTTTTTTTATACTTAAATCCTTTGGCATCTGCTCAGCTCCTTTTTATTTTTCCACCTGGGAAACCATGGCAACAAACTCTTGACAATAGTACTGAATACCGGCTATAGGCAGGTCCCTGTGCCTGATACCCTCTATGCTGCCATCATGCAGATTTATATGGGTAACTATCAATTCTTCAGGCAGACTTTCCTGGTCTAAAACATAGCCGTGATCCTGGCCTGTGATGTAAACCTTTCCTGTCTCCAGGTTTTTAACTGGCTGGTTAGTCCCTCTATGGCCAAATTTTAACTTTTTACTTCTGGCACCAAAAGCCAGGCCTATAAGTTGATGGCCCAAAGAAACTCCATAGATTGGCAGGCCTAAAAGAGCCAGTTCTTTAATGACTGTGAGAACTTCTGTTAATTGGGCTGGATTTCCCGGCCCGCTGGAAATAAGCAGGGCCTCAGGCTTATAGGAAAGAATCTCTGCAGCACTGGATGAAGCAGGCAGAACAAAAATACTAAAGCCACTTTCTTTAAGCTTGCTAAGGCAGGAATTTTTGACTCCAAAGTCTAAAAGGACAATTCTTTTTTCTCCTCCAGGAATAACATAGGTGTTCTTGGTGGAAACCTGAGCAACCAGACTAAGAGTATCATCAGCCTGATTTTCCTTTAGTAGTCTCAGAGCCTCCTCCTGGTTAGTCCCATCAGTTACAAGAATTGACTGCATGGACCCCTCTTCCCTGATAAGCCTGCTTATAGCCCGGCTGTCTGCACCAGTAAGTCCGCAAATTTTATTTTCTTTTAGAAATTCATCCAGGCTATAAAGCATGCGGTAGTTATTTGGTTTTGTAGAGAGGTTTTTTACCACAATCCCCCTGGTATATGCATTCTTACTTTCCCAGTCAGCATTATTAGTGCCATAGTTACCAATTAAGGGGCAGGTAAAATTAATAATCTGGCCGGCATGGGTGGGGTTGGTAATTATTTCCTGATAACCAGTCATGCTGGTGTTAAAGACCAATTCACCCAGGGCCTTTCCTTCCATACCAAAAGCCTGTCCTGGAAAAATTTGTCCGTTTTCTAAAAGCAAATAGCCTTTTTTAATCAAGAAGATCACCATCTTTCATAAGGATTTTTCCGCCAAGTACAGTCATAACTGGCCAGCCCTTAAGCTCCCAGCCATGAAAGGGGGTATTTATCCCTTTAGAGTAAAATTTATCTTTATCAACAGTCTTAATCAGTTCTGGGTCAATAATTGTAAAATCCGCCATATGGCCTGGGCTTATTTCCTGAGCCTCCAGTCCTAGAATCTGACGGGGGTTTTTAGAGAGCATTTCAAAAAGCCTCATCAGGGGAATCTGCTTTTTATGATGCAGCCGGTCCATGGTCAAAGCAACTGCCGTTTCCAGGCCTGAAATTCCAAAAGCTGCGTTAGAAAAATCCTTATCCTTATCTTCCAGGTCGTGAGGGGCGTGATCCGTTGCTATAACATCTACCCAACCATCAGCCATTCCCTCTATAAGTTTTTCTAAATCATTGGCTGTCCTTAAAGGAGGATTAACCTTTAAATTAGTATCATAAGACTGGCAATCTGCATCAGTTAGGCTAAAGTGATGTGGGGTAACCTCACAGGACACCTTTAGACCATCCTCCTTGGCCCTCTTAACCAATTCTAAACCTTCTGCACTGGTCAAATGAGAGATGTGCATATGACAGTTTGTAAGGCCTGAGAGCATGATATTTCTCATTACCATAATATTTTCAGCTTCCTTGGGGATTCCGCCCAGGCCAAGCTTTGAGGAATAGTAACCCTCATTCATAGAACCGCCGCTTGACAGGAATCTGTCTTCACAGTGGGCAAAAACGGGCAGGGAAAAAGCCTTGGCATAGTCCATGGCCCGGCGCATGATTAAAGTGTTGGTAACATCTCTGCCATCGTCACTTAGAGCCCTGGCACCACTTTTGTGCATCATGCCAATTTCAGCCAGTTCCTTACCTTCCTGGTTCTTTGTAATGGATCCCACCGGATAAATTCTGCAGAAGCCTGCCCTTTGGGCCTTTATTAATAAAAGTTCTGTAACCGTATCATTGTCACAAACCGGTTTAGTGTTGGGCATGGGACAAATTCCGGTAAAGCCACCAGCTGCTGCCGCCCTGCTTCCGCTTTCGATATTTTCCTTGTATTCTTCACCAGGTTCTCTTAAGTGAACATGAAGGTCCACAAAGCCCTGAGTTAAAATCTTACCTTCCAGGTCAATTATTTGAGTTTCAGGACCAGGGGACAGATTTTGACCACTTTCTTTGATTCTTTCTCCCTCTACCAGGATATCCATCAGTTGGTCAATTTTAAGGACAGGATCTATTACCCTGGCATTCTTAAACAGTTTCACTTGCCTTACCCCCTCCCATGATATATAGAAGTGCCATCCTCACTGCCAAACCATTATGAACCTGCTCACTCATAAGGGCATTTGGAAGTTCAGCAATCTCATAACTCAATTCGACTCCTCTGTTAACAGGGCCAGGGTGCATGATTATACAATCTTCCTTGGCCAGCTTTAGGTTCTTTGTATTTAGTCCGTAGAAATTGGTGTATTCTCTGATTGAGGGGTAAAAGCCTGATCCCTGACGTTCCAGCTGAATACGCAGCATTACAAGAACATCAGCATCTTTTAAAGCTTCTTCAAGATTATAGGTTACATGGGCTCCCAATTGGGCAGCCTGGCTGGGCATAAAGGTTGGCGGAGCACAGAGCCATACGTCTGCTCCTAATTTGTTAAAGATGAGAATGTCTGATCTGGCAACTCTGGAGTGCAGGATATCTCCAATAATTGCTATTTTTAAACCCTTAAAGGATTCTTTGCGTTCAAGGATTGTGAGTGTATCTAAAAGAGCCTGGCTGGGGTGTTCGTGACGGCCATCTCCAGCATTAATTACTCTGGCTTTTACGCTCTCTGCCAGAATTTTGTGGGCTCCACTTTCATGGTGGCGCATTACAATAACGTCAGCGGCCATATTATCCAGGGTTCTTGCTGTATCACGCATGCTTTCGCCCTTGGTTACACTGCTTGAGGAGGCGGTTATATTTACAACATCTGCTCCCATGTATTTACCGGCAAGTTCAAAAGAAGTCCTGGTCCTGGTGCTGTTTTCATAAAAAAGATTGATCACAGACTTACCTCGCAGGGTGGGCACCTTTTTGATATCTCTCTGCAGGATTTGTTTCATGGAGCGGGCATTTTTAAGGATCTCTTCTATCTCTTCCACAGAAAGATCGTCAATGCTCAGTAAATCTTTTGCTTTGATTCCCAAAATCTTATCCTCCTTATATTTTCCCTTAAAATTTGATAATAAAAAAAGCCGGATGAGATATCCGACTTGGTTTTTAGCAAATAGAAGTACAGGCACTTAAAAAAGAGCATAATTCCCTTCTCTGAATGCTGTCCCTGCTTTTTCCTTATCGGTCTCTCTGTACCAAATTAAAGGATATATATTTTCCATCAGTATACTCTTTAATCTTTAATTAAACAAGACTAGAGAGCAATTTATTTTAGCATTTCCAGAGATTGATTAAGGGCAGTTCTGATGTCTGCTGGCAGATCTTCTGCCTGGTCTAAAACAGCCTGATAGGCCTTCCTGTGGGCTGCAATTGAAGCTGCCTGACTTGCGAAACAGTCATCCACAAGCTCTTCAAAAAGCCCCCCAAGTTCAGGCGTGGAGCTGGTTTTGAGATAATCATAAAGAGTCAGCGAAAACTTGTAAACATCTTCCATAGTTTGAATTTTATAAGACATAATAAAACCTCCTTTTTTTCCCTTTACCTTGCAAGAAATCTTTTTAAACCTTTTTTCTAATCTGCAGCTGGAGAATTTGCCCCTTAAGGGTCTTTTGTCTCAAAGAATTTTGCCTGACCTCCCATTCCAGATCTTCCTGATCCAGAATTCTGATTATCCTGGAAAAAATTCTGTCTTTAGCCAGCTCTTTATTCAGGGAAGCTATATTTTTAACACCAATGGCTGCATACATAGCTTTCATATCTTCAGTTGGGTCCAGAAGGAAATTAACTAAAAAGCTGTTACTGGTTTCCAGCTCTTTTTTTATATCTTCCAGGAGACCGCCTTCTTCAAAATGAAAAAGCAGATCATCTACTTCTTTTTTAAATTTAACTTTTAAAAGAGTACGCTCAAGCTTTTCTTTTTCATAGTTGCTTAAATTTTCCATCTCTTTAATCCTTTAATTTCTTCTTTTTCTTCCGGGCTCACCCTGTATGACTCCCTGATTTTTTGCAGGGCCTTATTGTGAGTAAAATCATCCAGGCTGCCTTCTAAAAGGAAGTCCTTTACTCTCTGTGGATTTTTAATATAGGCTATGGAGACAGCCCAAGCATTGGCCATCTTTACATAGTAGCCTTCATGTTCTATCAGGCTGAATTTTTCCAAAGATGCCTCCAGCCAATCCTGGTCAAGAAAATGATTAAGGGCCATAACCAGGGCAAAACGAACTTTATATTCATCCTCATGAAGAAAATAGGCTTCCAGATATTGCCAAAATTCTTTCTGATTTTCTTTTTCTGAGGCAAATTTTAAGCTGTTACAAAAACTGTCACAAATAGACCAGTTATCAATTTTAGGTAAAAAATCTTCAATGAGGCTGGTTTTTTCCCTTGCTTCTAGATTGGCATAGCCAATCATAAAGGCCTGGACCATTTTCTCCTCAAAAAGAAGAGCCTCATTTTCTTCAAGATAGGCCCTCCAGCCGTCTGCCTTGAGCTTGTCTTTGGCAATCTTTCTTAAGGCAGGTATCCTGACTCCTAAAAATTGCTCTTCTGGAAAACCCGGAAGAAGTTTTAAGGAAAAATTTTTATAGTTCTCTTCAGCTAAAGAAAAGAGCTCTTTTCTAATTTCCCTGCGCATCTTTTTCCACCTGTAAGAGTTTAGTTTTAATATCCAGGCCTCCACCAAAACCTACCATGGATCCATCTGAACCAATAACCCTGTGGCAGGGAACAATAATAGCTATTGGATTTTTATTATTAGCGCCACCTACAGCCCTGCAAGCCTTGGGAGATCCGGCAATTTCTGCCACCTCTTTATAGCTTCTGGTCTCTCCGTAAGGAATCTGTAAAAGGGCCTGCCAGACTCTTTTTTGGAAATCTGTTCCGATTGTAAAGACAAGAGGAATGGTAAATTCTTTTCTCTGTCCTTTAAAATACTGATCAAGTTCTTTTTTGGTTTCTTTAAGAAGGTCGGTTTCTTTAACTACATAGCCTTCTGGCAGATAAAAATTGTCACCTTTAGCCTCATCAACAAATTCCAGATGGGAAAGTTTGCCCTCTGTTTCTCCCAGGGCCAGGCGGCCTACAAATGAATCATAAAAATACATGGCCTTCATAAAATACCCCCTCTCTTATCTTCTCTTAGGCTCATCTTAACACAGTTCATTTTAAAAATAAATGAATTGGTTCCCTTATTTACAGAACAAATGTTCTGTGCTATTCTATCTGTGGAGGTTTGATTCCATGAATAAGAAAAATGGTCTGGAATTTAAAATAGATTATGAAAGATTGCCCCGCAGGGACCTTCTCTGTATTGATGTAAAATCTTTTTTTGCATCAGTTGAAGCAGTCAGGCGTGGGCTTGATCCCATGGAAGCTTATCTGATTGTAATTTCTGACTTTGACAGACCCGGAGCTGTTGTTTTAGCCTCCTCACCTAAGGTTAAAGAAAAATATGGGATAAAAACTGGTTCCAGAAAGTTTCAAATTCCCAGGGATAAAAATATAATCATTACTGAACCATCCATGAAACTTTATTTGCAAAAAAACAAGGAAATCTGTAATATTTTTCGCCGTTATGTAAGCGAAGAAGATTTATGGATTTACAGCATTGATGAGGCTTTCTTAGATATCTCTGCCAGCCGTAATCTTTTTGGCAGCCCAAAAGAGATAGCCCATAAAATTCAGGAAGATGTTTACCGGGAAACTGGTCTTAGGACTGCAGTAGGTATTGGCGATAACCCTCTTTTAGCTAAGCTGGCCCTTGATAATGAGGCTAAAAAAAATATCTGCCAGACAGCCTGCTGGACCTATGAAAATGTTGCTGATACTATTTGGAAAATACCAAAAATCACTGATATGTGGGGAATTTCCAAGGGTTATGAAAAAAGGCTTAAAAATTTGGGCATTACTTCCCTCTATGGCCTGGCCCACACAAAACCAGAAATCTTAAAAAGGAACATGGGAATTATAGGCCTGCAACTTTTTTATCATGCCTGGGGAGTTGATTATAGCCGCCTGTCAGAGAGAATTCCCCCAAAAAACAAAAGCTTTGGCAAGGGACAAATGTTGATGAGGGATTATGATGATAAGGAAGATATACTTATTATCATTGCTGAAATGGCTGAAGAAGTTGCCAACCGCCTGCGAAAACATTCTTACATGTGCCAGGGGGTCACCCTCCATATAGCTTTCAGTAAGGATTTTTCTGACAAAGAATTGCGTAAAGATTACAGGCTGCCAGAAGCAACAGACAGAACCAAAGATTTGGTTCACTACTTCCATTATCTTTTTTCTACATACTGGCAAAAAGAACCAGTCCGTCATATCTATCTGGCCTGCACAGGCCTCTGCAAGGCTGGCCACCAGCAAATTAAACTTTTTGATGAAGAGAAAAGCAATGAAAAAGAAAAAAGAATCGACCAGGTAGTCGATTCTGTAAAAGAAAAATATGGTAAAACCAGTATTTTTAAAGGTCATAGTCTGGAAGAAGGCAGCACCTTCTTAGAAAGAGCCGGCCATGTAGGAGGTCATAAGGGTGAATCCTAAAGAAGAAAAGATTAGAGAAGAAAAAAAATATACTGGTGATGAAATCAGAGAAATCAGAGATTACGACAGGGACAATATGCTCTATGCCGACCGTTGCATGCTTAAATGGCAGGGCATGTTGCTTTCTGAGCACAGTGAGTCTCTTCACTCATCTTCAAACTTTACTATGTCAAAATCCCAGGACAAAACCTCTACTGGAAAGTTATCTTCCAGATAATTCCTGATCTGGTTTTCAATATCCTCCAGCCAGGAAAATTCTGAACTTACCAAGGCAAGGCCAAGCTCCGCCTTTTGCCACTTATAGTCTTCGCCTGTTTCTGCAATGGTCACCTTATAGTTAAATTTCAGCCTCTCTTTTATACTGCGGACAACCATCCTTTTTTCCTTAAGAGACTGGCTGGCAGTTATTAAGAAAGTGGTTTTTATCATAAGGACAAACACCTTAAATACACCCCTTATTTTTTACGCATTTTCAAAGCATGTCTCAGGGCCATAATAGGATGTCTAAAAATCATCCTGGGTCCTGAATAACGCATAACCTTCTTAATTTCATCCTTTTCTTCTTTACCATAACATTTAATCGAACAATGAGAACAAAAATCCTTCTTATGGCCAAAGGGGCATTTATCCGTACGGACTGCCCCATATTGGTAAAGCCTTTCACAAGCCGGGCAAAGCAAATTACCCGGCTGATCTTTTTTATGTTTCTGCCCCCGGCAGTAAATTTCAATCATTACTCTCAGAGTCTTTTTTTCTTTTTCCAGGTCTTTTAGCAAAAATCTATCACCACTTATCTACAAAATCTGTTCAGTATTATTTACTTCTCCATTCATTCTACCATTTCTTACCTTATTTAGGTAATCAAAAGTATAGGTAAAATCTGTGGTTATCCTAAAAGAGAAGTGTTTGCTTTTTCTGTCATCTCTATCTTCTTTACTTTGATATTCAAATTGCAGATAGAAACTTTCTACGGTCTCCCCTTCTTTCTCCATGTAACTATAAGGATAGTAACCATACTGATCAACAAGGGCATAGTTTAGTGGTTCCTTGGCCTTTATCATAACCTGGTTAAAATCCTTCTTCAGATATTCCCTTAAAAGATCGAGGTCATTTTCATCCAGATAAAGGTCAAGGCTGTCATTTATATATTTAGTATCCCAACCTATCTTTTCATAATAGGCAGAAATATTCTTTACTCTCTGTTCTTTAAAATAGGCATCATTAAAGATAAGAGGTATTTTTATATCTTTAAACTCCTGGGAGTTTATTATCTCTCTTATATACTTGTCTTTCTGAGAATAATCGCCATCTTTAGCCAGGAAGTTATAGTAACGGGAAAGCTTTTGCCCATCCTTATAAAAATAAACAATATTGAAATTGCTGTTATAGTAATAATCCTGATTCTTTATAGCCTCCTGATGAAAATTAATAATACTTTTTATGCTCTCTGGATCCTTATAAAGCGTTATATCCGTTGATTTTTCAATTTCCTCCAAAGTAACATCATAAATATTCCAGGTCTTCATATAATCACTGGAATAAACATAGTTAGATCTGTCAAAATAGACAGCCTGGACTTCATCAACATTTGGAACTATATTTACAAACTTACCAGCTGTTATATTAGTAGCCCCAATAAAGATAAAAAAGGAGGCCAAAAAGACTACAAATAGTTTGATGGCATATTTTTCCAGTTTGAAAGACTTTTCCAGAACCGCATTGATTAGATAAAAAGCCAGGCCAAAGAGAATTACAAAGGAGAGTAATTTCTCCGCAATGCTATTATCATAAAAAATAGCTGAAAAACCAATTGGTACCAGGGAAGCCAAAAGCAGGGTGATCAGATATTTATAGCCATCTGCTACAACAAATTCTCCTGTTTTTTCATTCTTTCTCTTCTTGGTCATCAAAAGTGACAAAGAGTAAAAAATTACGAGCCAGACTGCCAGGACCAGAAAATATATGGGCGAAAAATTGTCGTTAACATATTTAACAAAATAAATAGCATCTATCCTATAAAAATTTTCTACGAAATTATTAAAAAGTATTCTGGGGTTAAAACCTGCTGCAAAATGGCCAACAACATCAAAACCATAGTTAATAATAGCCAGAAGCGAAAGTGGCATAGTAAAGTTAACCACTGAGGCAACAGCTGCTGCGATGGTATTGCCAGTTAAAAGAGATGAAAGCGCAATAACAAAAATCTCAATTAAAAGCCAGGGCATGCCGACTAGATAAATATCCCGCAAATATTCAAACTTAATTCCAGTTACTGATAAAAATCCTATGGCCAGCAAAAGAGTTAAAAGAACTGCTACGAAAACCAGGTTAGAAAGAATTAGTGTGTTTATCCTTTGCATCCTGCCAACTGGTTTGGAAGCATACCAGGTCAGCTTGCGGCTGTCGTGCAGGTAGGAAAAATCAATTAGTCCACTTATAAAGAGCAGGAAGCCAATCTCCAAAATACCAGCAACTATTATACCTTCATTGACCCTGAAACCTAAAATCATGGGCATGAGAACCAAGGTAATCAGCATTATAATAACAGAAACTAAAAACCAGTTGCGTTTTTCTTTGAGACTTGAAAGGAGCAAGCTTAAGGTTATATTATTCTGAATATTCTTCGTTTCCATAGCCACTACCTCCTAACTCCGTTATAAAGATCTCTTCAAGACTAACTGAAAGATGGTTAAAGAGTAAAACATTATATTCTTTTCTAAGGATTTCTTCAAAGGTATCTGCATCACCTTGAAGAGTTATAAAGTAAACGCTGCCAACCTTAATTTTTCTAAGAATAGTGAAGGATTCATCGGCAACATCCTCGTAAAATTCTCCCTGAACAGCAAATTGAATACGCTTTAGTTCTTCCTTGAGAATGTCCATTTTTTCCTCTTTTATTACCTTGCCTTGGTGCATGATGGCAATTTTGTCACAAATATTATCTAATTCTTTTAAATCGTGGCTGGAAATAATAACGGTAATTTCATTTTCTTCCACTTCTTTTATAAGAACATTCCAGAATTTTCGTCTGATAACAGCATCTAGTCCGTCAACAATCTCGTCCAGAAGAAGGACTTTGGGAGAGACAACCATGGCTAAAATAAAGGCGGCCTGTTTTTTTTGCCCCTTAGACATAGAGCTTAGCTTTTGGTTTAGATCTGCCTTAAAATATTCAACCAGTTTTAAGAACTTTTCCTCTGAAATATTTTTGTAGAAGAGTTTTTCCTCTTCAAAAAGTGATTTCAAGCTGCTTCCCTGGGGGAAGAAAAGATCATCCTGAACATAATAAAAATCTGCAAAGTCCTTTGAGTCAGCCTTTAGAGAATTTCCCTGGTAGATAATTTGGCCTGAATCTTCCTGATAAACCTTCATTATATGTTTTAAAAGTGTAGTTTTCCCTGAGCCATTGGAGCCAACCAGACCAAGAATCTGTCCCTTATCAGCAGAAAGACTGACCTTATCCAAGACCTGAAAATCGCCAAATTTTTTGCTTATTTCCTTTATTTCAAGCATTAACTCACCCCTTCCGCAGCTTCTTCCACTGCATTTATAAGTATTTCTTTATTCATACCTAATTTGAATAACCTTTTGGTTGTTCTTTTAAATTTTTCAAACTCAAAGTCTATCTCAGCATTGATTACCCTCTCAACATCGGCCACAAAATTACCTTTTCCAGGAAGAGAATAAATAAACTCCCTGGCCTCCAATAATTTGTAAGCCTTCTGAATGGTATTGGGGTTGATGCGAATCATAGCAGCCAAGTCCCTGACTGATGGTAACTGTTCATTAGGTTTTAAAACCTCTTTACTGATTAGCTTAACAAACTCTTCGTAAATTTGCTGATAGATGGACTTAGAACTAGCCGGATCAATATTAATCATTAGCCTCCCCCTTTCCTTTATATTATGGAAACATTAACAAAAAATCTGTATTATGTTACATAGTACGCTCTTATCTGTATTATATAAAGTGGTACGGATATAGTCAAGAAAAAAAGAAAGAAAAAGGCAAAAAGAAAAAGACAGTACAAAAGTACTGCCTTAGTCTGTAAGGATAATATCTTTAATTTATTTTAACAAATCGTCCAGTCTGTTAAGAATTACAATAAGTTCTGCTCTTGTGAGCACTTTCTCAGGAGACATTGTTGTCTCTCCAGTCCCAACCAACAAGCCAGTCCTCACACAATATTCAAGAGCTTCTTTGTAGGGGGAGTTCCCTGTATCCGAGAAGTCTATCCTCTCTTTGCTTTCTTTTATTTTGCCATCAGTTATTTCAAATAAAGTCTGAGCCAGAATTTCTCTTGTAATTGGTTTTTCTCCTAAATTTGCGACAGTTTTTAAGGTGTTCTCAGACAACTTTGAAGCAATAGAGGCCATATTATTAAAGGCCCAATGCTCTTTATCGGTAATATATTTTTCAACTGTACTTCTGGATAATTTCATTTCATTTATATTTCTTTGTAGCAGTACCCTGTCAAGGAAGGTAAAAGTATCAGCAACCTGCAGAGCATCTTCCGGCTTAAAGCCCCCATCAGGCATGCCTGCTATAAAACCTTTTTCCGCACCTTTTACAACCAGCTCATAGGCCCAATGTTGACTATCAATATCATTAAATGAAGGATTTTTTATTGGATTTAATCCAGTTTTTACACTTGCTAAAAGTTTTTCAAGACCGAGTTCTTTCAGTAAACTTTCATCTTTTAATATTTCTTCCAGTTCTTTTTTTGTAAACTTATTATTTGTCAACTTCATTAGAAGTTCTTCATTTAAAAAGCCATCTTTGCTTGTATATGGCATTTTTTCATTAAGATTTTTAACTATTGTTTCCTTGTCTTTTTGGCTTAACCCTTTTATAGTTTCCAGGCTAGTGTTTGTAGGTGGTTTAATGATTGCTCCACCGCCACCGCCTCCGCCACCAGATGAACTTCCACCAGAACCCTCAGACCCATTCCCTGCTTTTTCATTTACTATTAAAAAATCACTATTATGATCAATTTCAAATTCTATAAAACCATCGGCAGATACATTCACATTTGCCTTCACCAAAATAAGCTCTTTTTTTACATTATCAAAAAAGTAAACAGTTAAATCTTGACTACCAAGATGCTTGGTAAACTCATAGTCTACCTTTAACCTTATTTTAGCTTTTCCAGGTAAAACACCATTTTCCGGGAAAGATAAAACATAAGTTGGCTTATTCTTTACCTGGTCTTTGATTTCATTTGCATTGCCCTCATAGAAATTATTTAGATTATTAATATTTACATTTAAATCTATTCCCTTAAGATTTTCATTCTGGATATCTTTACCATTAAAGACCCACTGCAGACCGCCACCTTCAAAGACTATCTCTTTATTTTCTCCTGAGATTGCAGTAAAAACTTCCTTAGGAACTGTTGATCCAGTTTCATAATTAATACCTATTCTGACAGGAGGTTGATCATCAGCAGGAGCAGCAACATTTTCAATATCTGTAACCAAATTAGGATTGGCTGTATTAGTAGTCAGCTCATAATTTTCACCGTCATTTATAACAAGAAATGATGAAGATATGGGCAATTCTTTATGGCCATATTCAAGTT
>CAZUPR010000018.1:0-26705 GCA_964622305.1 uncultured Eubacteriales bacterium | reverse complement strand
GGAATTATTTTTGACCAATATATGTAGGTGAAGGAATGTCTTTTAAAGATATAAAAGGCCATGCAGGAGAAATAGAGCAAATTAAAAGTATGATAAGGAATAAGAGGATTCCCCATGCCCTTCTTTTTTCTGGTCCAGAGGGGATTGGAAAAAAGAAAGTAGCCCTTGAGCTGGTTAAGTATTTGAATTGTGAGAATCCAGATACAAGGGAAGTCCTCTCTTGCCAGCAATGTCCCTCCTGTTTGCGCATAGAAGGAGGCCGACAGCCCGAGCTTTTTATCATTGAAGACAGTGAAGGCAGTATTAAACTGGAGCAGGTAAAAAACATGGCTTCCTTATTGAGTCTTAAAAGTAACCTCAGTAATTATAAAGCTATCATAATAGATAATAGCCAGTTGTTAAGAGCAGAGGCTGCAAACAGCCTGCTAAAGATAATTGAAGAGCCGGGAGAAAAAACAATTTTTATCCTTATCACTTCAAATGAAAATATGCTTTTGCCAACAATCAGATCCAGGGTCCAGAGAATATCTTTTCAGGCTCTTTCTGAAGAAGACTTGCGAATTCTGGCTGATGACCATAAACTTTACTCAGATAAGCTGGATTTTCTGCTCTCTTATGCTCAAGGTTCCTTTGGGAAACTGGAGGGCTGGCTTAAGGATAGCGATTTTTTGGAAGAATTGAGGAACTTTCAGGAGCTTTTTCCAGCGGAAGATAATCTTCATCTTTTCCAGCTTATGCAGAGGGCAAAGATTTTTGAAAGAGACAAGACCAAGCTTTTAAGATTTATAGATTTTTTTGTTTTTAGCTTAGAAAAAGAAGATAGATTATATAAACCGGAAGCAAGAAAAAAATTGATTGAGGAAATAATAAGAGCCCAAGAAATGCTCTTAAGAAATATAAATCCCCGTTTAGTGGGAGAAATGCTTTTAATAAAATCAAAACTACTATTGAAAGGATAGAGAAAAAATATATGCAGACAGTAATAGGTGTCAGATTTAAACAAGCAGGGAAGGTCTATTATTTTAACCCTGACAAATACAAAATAGAGGATGGCGATTCAGTCATCGTGGAAACTGCCAGAGGCGTTGAGTATGGCCATGTTATCTATGGCAACAGAGAAATTAAAAAAGAAGAAATATCTCAGCCCCTGAAAAAAGTTATCCGCATAGCCTCCGAAGAGGATACTCTTAAGTATAAAAAAAATAAGGAAGATGAAAAACTAGCCTTTAAAACTTGTAAGGAAAAGATTTTTCAACACGAGCTTCCCATGAAACTTATTGATGTTGAGTATACCTTTGATGGCGGCAAGATTATCTTTTATTTTACAGCTGAAGGCAGAATTGATTTCAGGGAGTTAGTAAAGGACTTAGCAGCTATCTACCACACAAGAATTGAATTGAGGCAAATTGGGGTCAGGGATGAATCCAAGATGCTGGGGGGCATTGCTTCCTGTGGACGGGTTCTTTGCTGTCACAGTTTTCTCTCAGATTTTGCGCCTGTTTCAATTAAGATGGCTAAACAGCAACAGCTTTCGCTTAATCCAACAAAAATATCTGGTATCTGTGGCCGCTTAATGTGCTGCCTTAAATATGAAAATGATCTTTATGAGGAATGCGACAGAAAGTGTCAGCAAAGAGCTGAGAAGGCTGCAGAGGAAGAGGACGTAGATATGAAAGAGCTGAAGAAGCTGGAAGACTAGTATAAATTCAAGGTGAAAAAATGTATTCAGACCTTATCAGAGCAGATGAGCTCCTGGAGAGATTGGGGCTTTTAAAATATCATATTTTGCAAAAGAAAGAGGGCTATCGTTTTTCCATGGACCCTATTCTTTTGGCGGGTTTTGCTTCTGTCAAAGAAAAAGACAGGCTGCTTGATTTAGGAACGGGGGGAGGGATTCTCCCCTTTTTATTGCAAAAAAAACATGAGGATAAAGACCTCTCTTTTACAGGGGTTGATATCCAGGCTGATTATATAGATATGGCCCAAAGGAGTGCCAAAATCAACGAGCTGACAAACCTGGAATTTTTTGTGGAAGATATAAAAAATCTGCCAGAGAAGTACAAAGCCTCCTTTGACTTAGTGATTTGCAATCCACCCTTTTATGCCCTTGATGAGGGCAAAATAAGCAAGAAAAAGGACCTGGCCCTGGCCAGGCATGAAGTGGCAGTTGACTTGCCAGCTATAATTAAAGCAGGATCCTTTGCACTTAAGGATAAGGGGGCCTTTATTTTTATTCATCGTTGCCACAGGCTATTTGAAGCCCAAGCCTATTTAGAAAAAGAAGGTCTGTCTATTAATCGCCTGCGTTTCATCTACGGTAAAGAGGACATCCCGGCCAAGCTTTTTATGGCTCAGGCTGTAAAGCGCAAAAACCCACAACTTGAAATTATGGCTCCCTTGATTGTTTATGACAGAGAGGGGAATTATAGAGAAGAGGTGAAGAGTTATTATGAGTAAAAGTCTTTATATCTGTCCCAGCCCTATAGGCAACCTGGAAGATATGACCCTGAGAGTTTTAAGAATTCTCCAGGAGGTCGATTTTATAGCCTGTGAAGATACCAGACAGAGCAGAAAACTCTTAAATCACTATGAGATAAAAAAAGAACTTCTTTCTTATCATGAACATAATAAGCAGGAAGCAGCAGAGAAAATTATTACAAGACTCAAGTCTGGTCAGAAAGCAGCCCTTCTTTCTGATGCGGGAATGCCGGGAATAAACGATCCTGGCAGGGATTTGATTCTTAGATGCCAGGAAGAGGAGATCGATTATACGGTTCTGCCCGGACCATCAGCCTTTACTACAGCCCTGGTTTATTCGGGGCTTGATAGTCAGCGCTTTATTTTTGCCGGTTTTTTCCCCAGGGATAAAAAAGAGAGAAATGAAGATTTGGCCTGGCTGGACCAGGAAGAAAAAACTGTTATTTATTATGAATCGCCCCATAGAATAAAAAAGACTCTGGAAGTTTTGGCCCAAAAGATGCCTGAGAGGCAATTAGCCCTGGTACGGGAGATTTCTAAAATTTATGAAGAAATGTTAAAGGGCAAGGCTGCGGACATCTATAATCAAGCAAGAGAAAGAAGCCTTAAGGGCGAGATGGTTTTAATCATAGAGGGTCAGGAAAAAAAGGAAAAAGAAAAGCACAGTCAAGAGGAGCTAGAAGCCCTTTTCCACAAACTCATGGAAGAGGGTTATAGCAAAAAAGATGCCCTGGCTAAATTAGTTGAAGTAAGTGGCCACAGTAAGAATGATATTTACAAGAAATTTATGATAAAATAAAACAAATATCTTACAGGAGAGATCAAGATGAAAAAAACATTCTATATTACTACCCCCATTTATTATCCCAGTGCCAGTCTCCATATAGGCCATGCACTGACTACAGTTATGGCAGATGCAATGAGCAGATATAAAAAGATGAATGACTATGATGTCTATTTTCTTACAGGATCTGACGAACACGGCCAAAAAATTGAGCGTACCGCTAAAGAAAACAATATGGCCACTAAAGCTTATGTCGATAATATCGTAACGGGCTTTAAAGATCTTTGGAAGAAACTTGATATAGAATACGATGCCTTTATCAGAACAACAGATCAGGAACACAAGGAGACAGTCCATTACATTTTTAAAAAAATATACGACCAGGGCGATATCTATAAGTCTGTCTATGAGGGAAAATATTGTACCCCTTGTGAAACCTTTTTTACAGAAAGGCAATTGGTTGACGGCAAATGCCCTGATTGCGGCCGCGATGTAGAAACAATTAAAGAAGAAAGTTATTTCTTTAATATGTCTAAATACGCTGACCGTCTTTTAGCTCACATAGAAGCCAACCCGGATTTTATTCAGCCAACATCCAGAAGAAATGAAATGGTTAACTTTATCAAACAAGGCCTGGAAGATCTTTGTGTTTCCAGAACTACCTTTCAGTGGGGGATTCCAGTTCCCATAGAAGAAGGTCACGTAATCTATGTCTGGTTTGATGCACTGACCAACTATATTTCCGCCCTGGGTTACGGCCGTGAAAATCACGAACTTTTTGATAAATTCTGGCCAGCCAACATCCACCTGGTGGGCAAAGATATCGTTCGTTTCCACACCATCATCTGGCCAATTATCCTTATGGCTGCTGGGCTTGAGTTGCCAGAAAAGGTTTATGGACACGGCTGGTTGCTTCTTGATAGTGGTAAAATGTCAAAATCCAAGGGCAATGTGGTTGATCCATCTCTTCTAATAGAAAAATATGGTTCGGATGTAATTCGTTATTTCCTCTTAAGGGAGATTCCGGCAGGTCAGGATGGTCACTATTCAGAGGAAGCTCTTATAAACAGATATAATGTCGATTTAGCCAATGACTATGGCAACCTGGTTTCGAGAACTGTGGCCATGGTAAATAAATATTTTGCAGGCAAGCTCCCTGCTCCCCTTCAAATAGAAGAAATTGATAAAGATTTAGAGCAAACAGCTAAAGAGGCTTACGAAAAGACTTCAGATTATTTTGATAAGCTGGACTTTAGCAATGGTCTTACAGAAATCTGGAAAATAGTTAACAGAGCCAATAAATATATTGACGAAACTACTCCTTGGATTCTGGCCCGCAATGAGGGCGACAAGGATAGACTGGGAACCGTCCTTTATAATCTTATGGAAGCCATCCGCATAGTCAGTCTGATGGTTAAACCTGTAATGCCTGAAACAATTGCCAAGATTGCCCAACAAATTCCCTATGATTTTGCCAATAATCCTTGGGAAGATGCTGGGGTGTGGGGACGTTTGCAGGCAGGCAGCCAGATAGAAAAAGGTCAGGGACTTTTCCCAAGAATTGATTTGGCCAGCCTGGATCTTGCTGAGGAAGTCCAGGAAGAAGAAAAAGAAGAGCCCCTGCAAATTAAAGATGAAATTGCCTACGAGGATTTTGACAAACTGGATTTAAGGATAGTTAAAATTCTGAAGGCAGAGAAAGTTGAAAAAGCAGATAAACTGCTAAAATTCGAAGTAGAAATGGGCCAGGAAATTAGAACAGTGGTTTCTGGTATCGCTCAATATTATAAGCCGGAAGATTTGGTTGGCAAAAGAGTTGTTTTAGTTGCCAATTTAAAGCCAGTTAAAATCAGAGGAATCCTTTCACAGGGTATGATTCTATCGGCCTCTCTGGCAGATAATTCTGACTTAGAAGTTTTATCTTTGACCAAGGAATTCCCTTCTGGTCAAAGTACTGTTAGTTAAATTTACAAACTTAGGAGTGATAGCATGTTTTTTGACAGTCATGCTCACCTGGAAGATGATCGTTTTAAAGAGGATCTGGATCAGGTCATTCAGGACCTAAAGGATTCAGATACCTCTTTGGTTATGAATATAGGTTACAACAAGGAGCACATAAAGAGATCTCTGGACTTATCGGATAAGTATGATTTTATTTATTCGGCAGTTGGCCTCCATCCCTCTGACAGCCTCCACGCTCAGACTGATGAATACTGGGATGATTTTTATGATTATGCAAAAAACCCAAAGGTAAGGGCCCTGGGGGAGATGGGTTTAGATTACTATTGGGACAGGGCACCACGTGAGCATCAGCAAAAGGTTTTCAGAAGCCAGATTTCTTTGGCTAAAGAATTGAATCTGCCCATCATTATCCACGACAGGGAAGCCCACGGGGATATCCTGGATATTGTTAAAAATGAAAAAGCTGGCATTAATGGCGGGATTTTTCACGCTTATTCAGGCAGCCTGCCTATGGCCAGGGATGTCATCAGGGAGGGCTTTTATATCTCCATTAGTGGTGTTATTACTTATAAAAATGCCAAGAAGCTGGTAGAGGTTGTCAAAGAGATTCCTCTAAAATATTTGCTGATTGAAACAGATTCCCCTTATTTGACCCCGGAACCTTTCAGGGGTAAGAGAAATGATCCTGTTAAAGTCAGATATGTGGCAGAAAAAATTGCTCAGATAAAAAATATACCCCTTGAAGAGGTTGCCAGGGTTACCACGGCTAATGCCAAGGAGTTGTTCAGAATTGAAGATTAGTGAAATTATTGTAGTCGAGGGTAAGGATGATGTCCGGGCTGTTAAAGGAGCCCTGGATGCTGAGTGTATAACTACCAGTGGCTTGGGTTTAAATGATGAGATTCTCAAGACCATTAAAACTGCTGCCCAAAGAAAGGGTATTATTATTTTAACTGACCCTGACTACCCGGGTGATAAAATCCGTCGCCTGGTCAAGGAAGCCTGGCCTCAGGCCAAGGAGGCTTTTATAAAGAAAGAAGATGCACTCAATCCAAAAACTGGCAAATTTGGTGTAGAATTTGCTTCTGCCCAGACTATCAGAGAGGCAATAAGCAAGGCCAGGGCCAGCCAGGAGACGACAGAAGATGAGTTTAGCATAGAAGACATGCAAAACTGGGGGCTTACAGGCCAGCCTGGATCAGCAGAGCTAAGGAAATATCTGTCTGATTACTTTGGAATTGGCCATGCTAACAGCAAACAGTTTTTAAAGAAAATAAATGCCTTTGCCATTGGCAGGGCGGAATTGGAAGATAAAATAAATGACTGGTATGGAGCAAATAAAGACAAGTGATCTCTTAAGGAAACATAATTTTAAATTCAAAAAAAGGTACGGACAAAATTTTATCAGTGACAAGAATCTTCTTGAAAAGATAGTTGAGAAGGCCGATTTGACGAAGGATGACCTGGTTATAGAAATAGGTCCCGGGGCGGGCACTCTCACTAAGTTGCTGGCTGAAAAGGCTGGCCAGGTTCTGGCCTTGGAAATAGACAAGACTCTTATGACCATTCTTGAAGAGCAACTGAAAGCTTATGATAATGTTAAACTCATAAATGAAGACGCCCTCAAGCTGGACTATGATCAACTGGTCCAGGAGCATTTTCCTTCCTATAAAACCTACAAAATTGTGGCCAATCTTCCCTACTATATAACCAGCCCCTTAATCTTTAAGGGTTTAGAGGAGGCCCAGGGCCTTAGCAAGATGGTGGTCATGGTGCAAAAAGAGGTGGCAGAGAGGCTTAAAGCCAGCCCAGGCGGCAAAGATTATGGGGCTCTGACTCTTATGGCTAACTACTATGCTCAGGTCAGCTACGAGTTTACAGTATCCAGAAAACTATTTACTCCTCAGCCAGATGTAGATTCGGCCATTGTTTCTTTTCTCAAACATGACCATAGTCTCTTAGAGATAGGGGAGGAAGAAATCTATAAAAAACTTGTTAAGGCAGCCTTTTCTCAGAGACGTAAAACCTTCATAAATGCAATCAAAAATTTAGACCTTCCCAAGGAGCAGGTCCTGGAAATCCTTACAGGAGAAGGCTTTTCTGAAAAAGTTAGGGCTGAGGAATTGCCCATGGAGATATATTTTAAAATAAGTAAAACATTTTGTTAATAAGTTGTTGACAATTTAAAAGGCAGTGGGTATAATAATTGATTTACTTGACAGACTGAGCAACCTGTTATATAATAGAGCCATACTATTATAAGGGTGGTGGCAAGTCTATGAACAAAGAAATACTGGCAGAGATCAAAGATAATTTACAACCCTATATTGGAACATCAGTGCAACTGAGAGCTAATAAAGGCAGAAAAAAGATTGTTGAGCGTACCGGAGTTCTTGAAAGCACTTATCCCAATATATTCATCGTAAAGATTACTGAAAGGGAATCTGAAAGAAGGGTTTCCTACTGTTATTCAGACATCCTTACAGACAATGTTATGCTTACTGTAACCAAAGACGGGCAGGAAGTTGAGTTCACCGTCTAAACTTCATAAAGATATATGTAACCAGTCGGAGCATTTGCTAAAATGCTCTTTTTTTTATGCCCAAAGATTGCTAAAATAGGCATATAGGAATCTGGCATTAGAATAATAGAATTGGAGTGAGTTTTTTGGGCAAATTTACAAATGATGAAGTTCTTAGACTGGCTGAAGAAAATGGGGTGGAATTTGTCAGACTTCAATTTACAGATATGTTTGGCGTTCTAAAGAATGTTGCTATTACAAAAAAACAGTTGGCAAAGGCTCTGGAGGGAGAATTGATGTTTGATGGTTCTTCTATCGAGGGTTATGTGAGGATTGAAGAATCTGATATGTACCTGAGACCGGACCCATCAACCTTTATGATTTTTCCCTGGAAATTGCATGAAGGCAGAGAGGCCAGACTAATTTGTGATATTTACGATAAAAACTGCAAGCCCTTTGAGGGCGATCCCAGATACATTTTAAGGCGGGCCACTGACAAGGCTCAGGAAATGGGCCTGAAGATGAATGTGGGCGCAGAGTGCGAATTTTTCCTTTTCCATACAGATGAAAATGGAGTTCCTACTACCAATACAAATGATAAGGCAGGATATTTTGATCTTACTCCTGTTGACCTTGGAGAAAACGCCCGCCGTGATATGGTCATTAATTTAGAAAAAATGGGCTTTGAAACAGAGGCTTCTCACCATGAGTCAGCACCGGGTCAGCACGAAATTGGTTTTAAATACAATGAGGCAATTATTTCGGCAGATAATATTATGACCTTTAAATATGTGGTCAGAAACATTGCTATGAAACATGGCCTTCATGCTACTTTCATGCCAAAGCCTGTTCATGGAGTCGCTGGCTCTGGAATGCACACCAATATTTCGCTTTTTGATCTTGATGGCAGGAATGTTTTTTTTGACGCAAAGGGAGACTTTGAACTTTCTCAGACAGCCATGTATTTTATGGGCGGGATAATGCAGCATATTAAAGCTATTACTGCGGTCACTAACCCAACTATTAACTCCTACAAGCGTTTGGTTTCAGGTTATGAGGCTCCGGTTAATATTGCCTGGTCAACTGGCAACAGGTCTCCTTTAATCAGAATCCCTGTGAAGAGAGAAGAATCTACCAGGATTGAATTGAGGAGTCCAGATCCTTCCTGCAACCCATATTTTGCTTTTGCTCTTTGTTTACAAGCTGGCCTTAAAGGGATAGAGGAAAAAACAATGCCCCCAGGACCAGTTAACAAAAATATTTTTGAAATGAATAAAGAAGAAAGAGAAGCAGCAGGGATAGAAAACTTGCCAGGCAGCCTTGAAAAGGCAATAGAAGAACTTAAAAAAGATGATTTTATAAGAAAAGCTTTGGGCGAGCACACAGCAGAAAGATTTTTGGATGCCAAAGAACAAGAAGTTAAGTTATATAATGAAGCTGTTCATCAATGGGAGCTTGATCATTATTTGACCAGGTTCTAATTTAATGGAAAGAGGAGGCCTAGAGATGATTCGTGGCAGGTATGTGGTCTTAAAAGAAATGGAAGAGCAATATGCTGAGGTTCTGCAAAAATGGTATTTAGACAGAGAATTCAGGCGCTCCTATGATGCTTATTCCAGTGTTACGCTTGATAATATTTTAGAAGATATAAGAGAAAGTGGAAATTTAGAAGATCCGACAACAGAGAAAGTATATTATTTAGTTGCTTCTAAGAAAGAAGAGCTTCCTATAGGGGTAGGTTGTTTAAGAAATATCGACCGGCAAAATGGTAATGCAGAGTTAGTTTTAGGCATAGGCGAAAAAGACAAAAGACTGGCTGGCTATGGGGTCGATTTGATGATAGCCCTCCTGGATGTTGTCTTCTACCAGCTTAACTTTGAAAAGGCTTATTTAAGAATTTCCGATGCCAATGCCCTGGGCTTAAAGTCAGCCCTCAGTTTTGGTTTCGTGCCAGAAGGCAGACTAAGAAAACACAGATTTGCTGATGGAAAATATGAGGACCTCCATATTCTTGGAATTATTAAGGAAGAATACGAAAATCTTCCCTTAATCCCCAGATGGAAGGGAAGAAAATAAAATGCAAAAAAAGACTAAGCTTTTTGCCCTTCTTTTAATTATGCTGGCAGGACTTTTCTTTCTATCTGCCTGCAGCCAGGGAGAGGAAAAAGCTTTTTTTTCTGAAACTGAAGTAAAGGAAATGCAGGATCTGCCAGTCTATAAAATATGGCTGGGCCAGGGCTACTTGAAATTAGAGCTGCAAAATGAAGCAGAACATTTAATTTCCACTGAGCTTCTTAAGATTGCCTTCCCCAGGTATGCCAAGGAGTTTCCTGAGTTGGATGCTATGGATTATATAAGGCCTTCCGTCTTGAGTAAAGTTCCGGGAATAAATGTTAAGCTTACAGAAAAAACTTTTGAAGCAGGTCAGCCCCCAGAGGATGAACTTAGCTTTACCTATGTTAATCTTAAGTGGCAAGAGCCCATGGGCTATATTTTTCTGGTTAATAAGCAATACAAGCTGGATGAAAACTACGAAGACCAGAGCTTGCAAATAATAAAGAGTCCTGTCCTGGAGCCTCTTTACTATAATATGAGACTGTCAGCTGAAGCCCTGGAAAATTTGGAAGCTATGGCTGGGGATTTCTACCAGGCAACAAAAAAACCTATGATTTTAGTTTCGACCTACAGGGACTATGCTTATCAGGCCCAACTTTTTAATAAGAGAATTGCCTCAAACAGGACAAATTTCAAAATTTCCTATGAGGAAGCCTATGACAAGGCGGCTGAGATTATAGCTATCCCTGGTACCAGTGAGCATCAGACTGGTTTGGCAATAGATTTTAGTAATAAAACTATGATTGCTCAAGGTAAGACTCTGGTCAGCGATTTTTCTAAAGAGCCTGAGGGCAAGTGGCTTTACGAAAATGCCAACCAATTTGGTTTTATCTTAAGGTATCCAAAAGATAAAACACCTATTACTGAAATTGTTTATGAGCCCTGGCACTATCGTTATGTGGGCCAGCCTCATGCTGAGATTATTTTTGCTAATCAATGGTGCTTAGAAGAGTACCTTGACTTTTTAAGTGAAAAAGAAGAAATCATTTCAGATAATTTTTCTGTCTTTTATCTACAGGCAGAAAAATTCTTTAGCCACGAAATATATTTCTCCAGTCAGTTAAAAATTGAAAATGATAATAAGAATGGTTGGGTCTTGTCCTATTTAAAAAATCCAGAGGCTTGAGTGTGCAAACACTCAAGCTTTTTTATTTATAAATATGTATTATAATCAGTCAAAGAGGTGGTTTAAATGGCAACAGTATCTACTTATTCAAGAGAGAGACTTTCTGCAGGGAGTCAGTATTTTTCGCCCCTAAGAAGTATTGTTGAAACAGCTTTTTATGCTAATAATGTCAGCAAAGTAGAAAGCTTGGAAGAAGCCTATTATTTGGCCCTGCAATCATCAGGAACTATTGTAAGTGATCAGGAAATTATTAATCCAGAAAAATATGGTTTACCCCAAGGCAGCAAGGTCCTCGTTTTTAATGATGGTAAAACCTTGGCCAGAAGAGGAGATTTGCGCAGGGATTATCTGGATGGTAAAGCCAGCCCAGATGAATATGAAAAAACCGTCAGGGAAGCAATTTATCAAAATCGTCAGGAAAAATTTTATCATGCCTCTGTTTATATCGGAATGCACAGGGACTTTATGGTTAAGGCTCACTTGCTTTTACCTAAAGGATTTGAGGCCCTTCTTTTTAACTGGATGCTCAACTTCCAGGATATAAATCCACAAAGCCAGGCGGCCTATGAAGAATCTTTGAAATTTAAAGATGAGGGCGATATTTTTATCTTTGCCTTGCCAGAGACTAAGCTTGCGGCCTATCCGGAAGGTATTAGTCTTTATGATGGCCCCGGCAACGCTGCCTTTATTTCCGGGTTAAGTTTTTTTGCTGAATATAAAAAAGGCACCCTAAGTCTGGCTTGGGCTATTGCCGAAAGGAATAATTATTTGCCCTTCCATGGGGGGCAAAAGAAGATATATCTGCCCAAGGACCAGGAGGTTACCTGTCTCTATGTGGGACTAACAGGTTCCGGCAAATCGATTTTTATGAACCACCAGCATCCTCAGGCTCTTGAAGAGAATTTTCTGCATGATGATGCCCTTATGATTTCCCTGGACAAGGGCTTGAGCATGAGTATGGAACCAGCCTACTATGAGAAAAGTAAAGACATGCCGCTGGACAGTCCTATGATGCAGTATATTTTATCGGCACAGAACCAAGGGGTTACCCTGGATGAAAATGCCAAAAAAACTATTACAGGCTGGGATTTTCGCAATGATAATGGCAGAGTAATTTTAGCTCAAAAAGCCCATGAAAACAGGGTACTTGCCATGGACAATCCGCCAGATATAATCTTTTGGCTCATGAAAGATCCGGTTCTGCCACCAGTTTTAAAGGTTACAGACTGGGATCTGGCTGTGGCCTTTGGGGCTACTATGTCCAATATAAAAATAAGCAATACTGATTCAGATTTGATAAAGGAATCGGAACCTTTAGTTATTCAGCCTTTTGGCAATCCTTTCAGAACCTATCCTGCCAGGAAAGATTATGACAGGTTACGCGAACTGGTAGAAAGCTACAAAATCGAAACATATATTTTAAATACAGGATATTTTATGGGAGTTGAGATTCCCAAGAGGGTCAGCATACCTATAACTGATAATATCATTGCCGGCCGGGGCGAATTTGTCAGATGGAATAGTTTTGATGATTTAGAGATTATGGAAATAGGTGGTTATAAGACTGACTTTGAAAATATAAACTATAAAAATTACTTCAGAGCCAGGATCAGAGAGAGAATAGCCTTCTTAGAAAAACACTCCTGCCCGGCTCCGGGAATTAAAGCCATGGAAAAACTTTTAGCCCAGGCCTTATAGTGTTATAATCATTTGTATTATATAACAGGAGAGATGTTCATGTCTGACAGAAGGATAGATTTTAAAAAAGATTACTATATATTTGATGGTGCCCTTGGCACCATGCTACAAGAGAGAGGCTTAAAACCAGGAGCCTGTCCGGAAGAGATGAATCTCCTGGAAGAGGAGATAGTTACAGGCATCCATCGGGAATATTCAGAAGCTGGAGCAGATTTTTTAACTACAAACTCTTTTGGTGGTAATCGTTATAAACTGGAAGAATATGGCTTGGCCCATAAAACAAAGGAAATAAATATTGCTGCAGCTGCTTTGGCTAAAAAAGCGGGAGGGGATAAATCCTTCGTTGCTGGCTCAGTGGGCCCAACAGGCAGATTTTTACAACCCCTGGGCGATATGGAATTTGACCAGGCCCGGGAGGTTTTTGCTGAGCAGATTTCTGCTCTGGTTCAGGGTGGAGCAGATTGTATTATCTTTGAAACCTTTAATGATCTGGGAGAATTAAGAGCAGGAGTTATTGCTGCCAAAGAGGTCTGCCAGTTGCCACTTTTGGTTTCACTTACTTATGAAAAAGAAAAAACCCTGACGGGGGTTTCACCAGAGTCAGCAGCCATAGTTTTAGAGACATTGGGTGTAGATGCAATTGGAGCTAACTGTTCAGGTGGCCCGGCTGAGCTTTTTCATGTCCTGGAAAAATACAGGCAGGTAACTGATTTGCCCCTTTTGGTTGAGCCTAATGCTGGTCTGCCCGAATTAAAGGACGGTCAAGTTTATTTTCCTTTAAAGGCCGAAGAGTTCATGAAAGAGATGGAAGCCTACTTTTCTTTAGGAGGCATCAGCTTTTTTGGTTCTTGCTGCGGAAGTACTCCCAGCCATACTGCTGCCTATAAGGAAGTTCTGGCAGGACAAGACTTTGCCAGATTCAGAGATAAAAAGCCAGAAAATATTGCTAAGAAACTGGCATCAAAGAGCAGGCACCTTTTTTTAGGGCCAGGACATTTACCCAAACTCATAGGAGAGAGAATAAACCCTACTGCCAGAAAAAAGATGGCAGAGAGCATTTTGCAGGGTGATTTAAGCCCCCTTCAGGATGATGCTTACAGCCAGACTGAAAAAGGTGCCCATCTTTTAGATATAAACCTGGGCATGGCAGGTATTGATCAAAAGAAAAAAATGAAGGAAGTTATCAATCTCATTCAACAGAGCGTTGATACGCCTCTGGTAATAGATTCTACAGATCCACAAGTTATAGAAGAGGCCCTTAAATACTATCAAGGTAAGGCTCTTATTAACTCAATTAATGGTGAAGAAGAAAGCATGGCCTCAATTATGCCCTTGGTTAAAAAATATGGAGCAGCCTTTATTGCCCTTGCCCTGGATGAAAAAGGAATTCCCGAGACCAGCCAGGGGCGCCTGGAAGTAATTGAAAAAATCTATAAAAGAGCGCTTGAACATGGGATTTCGGCAAATGATATTTATGCTGACTGTCTGGTCATGACCTTGGGTACAGACCATGAGGCTGCCAAAGAAACTCTGGAAACAATCAAACTCGTTAAGGACAAGCTTGGCCTTTCCACAGCCCTTGGTGTCAGTAATGTTTCCCACGGCCTGCCTCAAAGAAGCAAGATCAATGCCAGCTTTTTAGCCATTGCTATCTATCAGGGCTTAGACCTGGCTATTGTTAACCCAGAAAATAAGGAAATGATTGATGCCTGGCAGGCAGCATCTCTGATAGCAGGACGAGATCCTAACGCCGGTCACTATATTGAAATGAATTCTGTAAATGAAGACCAGCAAAATCAAGCTAGTCTTCCTCTTATAAAAGATGAGAAGCCCAGCCTGGAAAGCCTGAGCCAGATGGTGGTCAGGGGGGCAGGAAATATTTTGGAGCCCCTTAAGATTCTTTTGGAAGAGGGCTTTGAGCCAGCCCAGCTTATTAACCAGGGCTTAATCCCTGGCTTGAATCTGGTGGGTGAAAAATTTGAAAAAGGACAGTATTATCTGCCTCAGCTAATGCTAAGCGCCCAGGTTTCCCAAAAAGCCTTTGATTATTTAGAAGGACTTCTAGGCCAGGAAGAGTATCTCCTTAAAAAGGGGAAGATTATTCTGGGTACAGTCAAGGGAGATGTTCATGATATAGGCAAAAATATGGTTGCCGTTATGGTAAAAAACCATGGCTATGAGGTCATAGATTTGGGCAAAAACGTTTCCAAAGAAGAGTTTATGGCAGCGTTAGAGGAGCACAAGGCGGATTTTATTGGTCTTAGTGCTCTGATGACTACCACCATGACTCAAATACCTGAGGTCGTAGAACATATTAAAGAGAAATATCCAGACCAAAAAATAATCTGCGGCGGGGCAGTGGTCACCGAGGACTATGCCAGAAGTTCAGGCACAGACGCTTGGTGCCGGGATGCTGTTCATACGGTTAATATAATGGAAAAGTTGAAGGGGGAGTAATCTTGGCTAAAAGTTTACAGGAGAAGTTACAGGAAAAAAAGTTTGTAGTTACGGTTGAGGCCGACCCTCCCAAGGGGGCTGATCCCTGGGGAACCTATGAGAAAATAAGGCCTTTGGCCAAATTAATAGATGCAGTTAATATAGCAGATTGCCCAATGGCCAGGATGAAAATGAGCCCTATAGCTTTAGCCCATCTGGTTCAGGATACAATGGGCCTGGAAACAATCTTTCACTTAACCTGTCGTGACAGAAACCTTATTGGTTTGCAGTCAGAACTTTTAGGCGCCTATGCCATGGGAGTCAGAAATATTCTTGCTGTTACTGGTGACAACCCCAATAAGGGCGACCACCCTGATGCTAAGGGTGTCTTTGAAATAAACTCAGCTGGCTTGATTGATATGGCTCATAAACTCAACAGTGGGCAAGATTACATGGGCAATAAGCTGGATAGTGGGACAGATTTTTTTGTTGGCGGAGTTTTGAATCCGACAGCTGTAAATATAGATGCTGAGTTAAGAAGAGTGGATGAAAAAATTGCCAGCGGAGTTCAATTCTTCCAGACTCAGCCGATTTTTGACCTGCAACAACTGGAAACTTTTTTAGAAAAAGCCAAGAATGTTAAGGTTCCTATAATTTATGGACTTATGCCATTGAAGAGCCTCAAATTAGCCAATTACTTGAACAAAAATGTAAATGGAATTCACGTACCAGAAAATATTATAAAAAGCCTTGAAGAGGGCGGCCGCGATGCCGGTATAGAAGTAGCCCGTCAACTTTATCAGGAAATGAAGACTATGGTTTCTGGCGTTCATATTTACCCCATGGGTGATGCAGAAATGACCAAAGACATTCTTAAGGGATGAGAAAATGTTAAAAAGAATGCAAAATATTTTTCCCAGACTGGATGTTTCAAAACATCCGGATTTGGCGGAGATGACAGAAGAAGAGATAAAAACTATTGACAAGGTCCTGAGAGCAGAAGTAGTCTGGCAGGACCTTGAAATTATTTCCATGGATGATGAGAGTATCCTCCTCCAGAATGATTTTGCTGTAAAAAGTTATTATTTAAGGGAAGTTTTTCATGATGCCCTAAGAATTAGTGTGGCCTGCGTAAGCCTGGGATCAGGAATAATAGATTTTATAAATGAGAAAATGGCAGAGAAAGAATACTATATGGCTGCTCTTGCCGATTCTTACGCCTCCCAGTATGTAGAACTGGCAGCTGGCCATTGGATGAATGTGCGAATTCAGGAGTATAAGACCAAGGGACTTTACCCTACCCTGCGCTTTAGTCCGGGTTATGGTGATTTTTCCCTTTCTTATCAGCCTCAGATTATAAAAATGCTGGAAATGGAAGACCGTATTAAGGTGAGCTCCTCATATATTTTACAACCAGAAAAAACAACGACTTTTCTCCTGGGCTGGGCTCCTCTGCCTCAGAGGCAAGAGTATCCGGATTTTGGCATAAATGCCTGCCCAGGTGGTGGAAACTGTGCCCTCTGCAGGACCAAAGCCTGTCTTAAAATGACTTTGGAGTAAAAATTTCGTAATACTATTATTTGAACAATGTTCATAAGTAATTAATATTTATGGTGTAAAATTACTGGGTAGAAAAACAAGGCAGGGGTGAAGCAGTGGAAAAAATGGAACCATTGGTAAAAATTACAGATTTAAAGAAGTACTACCGTGTTGGCGATGAAAGAATAGAAGCCTTAAGAGGTATTAACCTGGAGATTGCCCAGGGAGAATTTCTTTCAATCGTAGGTACTTCTGGCAGCGGTAAATCAACCCTTCTTAATATTATGAGTGGTCTTGAAAGGCCTACCAAAGGAGAAATAATAATTGGCAAGGCCTCTTTAAATAAAATCAAAGAGAAAAGATTATCGGATTTTCGCAGAGATAATATTGGTTTTATATTTCAGTCTTATAACCTTTTAGCTCCTTTGACTGCTTTGGAGAATACTGTTCTTCCCTTGATTTTCAGAAGAATATCCAAGAAGGAAAGAGAAAAGAGGGGCAGGGAGATTTTACAAATTGTGGGTCTGGAAGACAGGATGCACAACCGGCCCAACCAGATGAGTGGCGGCCAGCAGCAGAGGGTTAGTATAGCCAGGGCCTTAATAAATAATCCTAAGATTATTTTTGCAGACGAGCCAACTGGAAACCTTGACAGTAAAACCACGGCCGAGATTTTAGAATTGCTTATCAGCTCAGCCCGAAAAAACAATTCAACACTGGTAATGGTAACCCACGATCCCAACGTGGCAGCAAGGGCTGACAGGACAATTTATTTAAAAGACGGTATGATAATTAAGGAGGAAATCAACCAAGATGAAAAAAACAATTAGTATCCTTTTAATGACACTCTTATTCTTTTTATCTCTTAATATTTTTGCCCAGGAAGGCACAATTATTGATGGAAAGCCAGAAATACTAATCGCAGGAGTAGACTATCCTGAGGTGGTATCCAAAGGTGAAGAATTTGATATAGCAATCAGTTTTAAGAATACCGGTGACTATTACGCATATGCATTGACCTATTCTTTAGAATTTTTAGACTATAACGGCTCCAACCCTATTTCTATTATTGATTCTCCCAGAGTTTTAGATCCTAATACCTGGCACAGACAAAACATAAACTTACGCATGAAGGTTTCGGAGAGTGCAAACCTTGGTGATTACAAGATGCAGTTAAAAATCGACTACAGAGATGAAAATGGGGCTACATATAATACTTCCTCCATAACCAGACCAATTAAAATTGATTTGGGTAAGACCAGTCCAGAAATTGTCATAACCAGGGCTGATGTGACTGCCAGCAGTCAGGGCAAGTACCAGGCATCCTTCACCTTTCAAAACATGGGTGAAAAGGAAGCAAGGAATTTGACGGCTTCTTTTAACGGAGGAGCTAATTACCTGGTAGCAGATACCAGCAATAAAAAGCACCTGGGCAACCTTGCCGGCAGAAGAACGGGCACGGTATCTTTCATAATTGAAGAAAAAGATGGTTTGAGTGAAGAAACTGCTACATTAGAATTTTCTTTTGAAGATGAAAACAAGGCCAGTGTCAGTCAAACAGTGGCTGTCTACCTGGGTACTGGCGGCAGCTCCCAGGGAGCAGGGAAAACACCCTGGGTTATTGTTAATAAGTATACCCTTTCCTCTGATCAGGTTTTTGCCGGAAACAGGGTAGTTCTCAGCCTCTTCATTGAAAACACAAACCCCAAGGCAGTAAAAAACCTTAAGCTTTCAATGGGGGTAATCAGAGTGGATGACGATAAGGTGGGCGGCACTGTTTTCTCTCCTGTTAACAGTTCAAACACCTTCTTTATAGAAAGTATTGCTGGAAAATCTGTGGTTAGAAAAGACATTGAGCTCTTCATTGATCCCAATGCTTCAGCAAAAACCTATATAGTCCCTCTGGAAATTGTTTATGAAGATGAAAGAGGCAAGCAACTTAATGCCGAAGAAATGATTAATATCCCAGTTATTCAAAGCTCTATGCTGGAAGTTCTTTCTGTGGAAGTGCCTCAACAAGGCTTTGCAGGAGATATGATTAATATTTCCTCAGAGTTTGTCAATGTTGGGAAGGTTGATTTAACCAACTTCAGAGTAAATGTTGAAGGGGATTTTGGTAAAGATAACACACTTTATTATGTTGGAACCCTGGAAAAAGGCATGAGCGACTATTATCAGGGAAGGATTATCCCAAATGAAGAAGGAACCTTAGAAGGTAAATTAGTTTTTACTTATTTAGATGCTGGTAATGAAGAAGTTCGCCTGGAAAAAGATTTTTCCATAGAAATAATGCCTATGATGGAAATGGAGCCATTCCCTGATGGTATGGATCCAAACTTCCCTGGGGGCAATGATTTTAAAGATCCAATGAAAATAAACTGGATTTATCTTCTTTTGGGAGTGGCAATTTTAGGCCAGGCTTTTGTAATTTTTAAGATGAAAAGAGATAAATCAAAGGAAGGTTTCTATGAGTAAATTAGACATCCTCTTAATGGCCTGGCAGAATCTTCTAAGAAGAAAGGTGCGTACAGCTCTGACAGTCCTGGGAGTACTTATTGGTACAACTTCTATAGTTGTTATGATTTCCCTGGGCATTGGTCTGAAGGAAAGCATCACCGCCAACATGGCTCAATGGGGAAGTCTTAATGAGATAACAATAAATTCATATGTTCGTTTTGATGAAGAGGGCAATCCTTTGGGAGACAGCAAGGCCCTCAATGATGATGCTGTAGAGGAGCTATGGACTCTGGCTGGTGTTTCTGGGGTAACTCCCGGTTATGAAGTAAGCGGAGAGGCTCTTTGGGGCAAAAAAGAGGGTTATTTGAACCTTGTTGGCTTAGATCCCGGGCAGATGAAGAACTTTGAGTTTGAGGCTTATAAGGGCAGGCTTTTGGAAGATGCGGATCGCTTCAACATAGTTTTAGGAGGCCAGGTAGGTTATAACTTCTACGATCCTAATAAACCCTATAACCCTAACGATGAGGTTCCCTGGGAGGACCGCCATAAGGATGAGTACAACCCCACAGTTAAGATGGTTGGCGAAAGACTTATTTTGAACGCCAGAAACTACACGACAGGTAAGAGCAGAAAATTTAACTTCAATGTGGTTGGAGTCATCGACCCCACAAGGATGGATAAGAGTTGGTCGGCCTATGTGCCTTTGGAAGAGTTAAAAGATATAAGAAAGTTTACCAAGGCCGGAAGCACATCGGCAAAAACAAGCAAGCCCAAACCAGGCGAACCCAAGGGGCCATCGCCAGATGATTACGATTTTATCTGGGTTAAATCTGAAAGCATTGATCGTACCAAGGAATTATCACAGGAAATCAGAGATATGGGTTATTCAGCCTATTCTATGGCAGACAATTTGGAAGGTATAGAAGAAATGTCCAAGACCATTCAGGCAGTTTTGGGCGGTATTGGTGCTATTACTCTTCTGGTAGCAGCTATTGGAATTATCAACACTATGATTATGTCAATTTATGAAAGAACCCGGGAAATTGGGGTAATGAAGGTTATCGGGGCAACTTTTTCCGATGTCAGGCTGCTTTTTTTGACAGAGGCCGGCCTTATTGGCCTGGCTGGAGGGATAGCTGGCCTGGGTTTGAGTTATAGTTTGTCTTTTGTGGTCAATAAATTTGCCGGAGGTATGTTTGATAATGGTATGGGTGGAGGCCAGGATATGGCAATCTCTCTTATTCCTCTCTGGCTGGCCTTATTTTCACTTGTATTTTCCTTCTTTATTGGCCTCTTAGCTGGGATTTATCCGGCCAACAGGGCAGTAAAAATAAGTCCTATAGAAGCTATAAGGACATCATAAAATATTTTAAAAGAGAAGCAACCTTTCTGCCAGCAGGCGGTGAGGTTGTTTTTTTATAATTAAGAAAGGGTATAAAAAAGCTAAATAAATGGCTTTTACTACCGATAGAAGATGTATATAAACGCAAGGAGGCGTGTAAAATGAGAATAACCGGAATGGACCAGCTGGCAAATGAACCTGCGGTCCAAAAAACTCAGACAAGCGGACAGGATGTCCAGATCTTTAACAGAGGAAAATCAAGCGGGGTAGAAGAGAAAGCAAAACCCAGCAGGGAAGACCAGGTTTCCCAGCAGGAAGTTTTCAGAGCTATTGAGCGGGCTAATGATAAGGTAATGGTGAGAAACACCGAGCTGCGCTTCTCAGTTCATGAAAAAACTAAAGGAATTATGATCAAGGTTATGAACACAGACACCCAGGAAGTAATCAGGGAAATCCCTTCTGAAAGAATCTTGGACATGGTGGCAAATTTCATGGAAATAGCCGGCCTTTATGTAGACAAAGAAGTTTAGGAGGTGGATTGAGTGGCAAGTCCAATCAGATTCGGAGGTATAGCTTCCGGTATAGATACAGAGTATATAGTTAAACAGTTAATGACTGCAGAGAGAACAAAGGTGGATCGTGTTGCTCAACAAAAGCAGCTTTCTTTGTGGAAACAGGAACAGTACAGGACCCTTAACCGTCAGCTGGCTAATTTTGTTGTTGATGCAAAGATGGCTTTTGGTCTAAGCAAAACAACCTCCACTGGTCTTTTATTAAGTGCAGATAAGAATGCAATGAACTGGGTAAAAAAAGCAACAGCATCCAATGAAACTGCTGTAAGCCTTTCAGCCCAGGCAGGTGCGGTAAATGGTACCTATAATGTAAAAATAAATAATTTGGCAAGTAACTGGTCGGCAGCCAGTAGTGAGAAAATTAGTGCGACTACAGCCAGAAGTTCAATGGCGGCTCAATTTGATATAGAATCGACCGACAGAATTAACTTTACTTTAGAAGGAAATGGCAAGACTTTTACCTTTGATAAGCTTGCTGGAGATACAACCATGCTGGAAATGGTCAGAGATATCAACGCTGCTGATCTTGGTGTGACAGCAATTTACGACTCAGCTGCAGACAGGTTTTTCCTGCAAACAAATACAACTGGAGCAGAAAGCAGTGTAACCATAACTGATAACTCCAATATTGGTGGAGCTACAGGAGGTTTTATTACAGGAGCAAATAGCATGCTTAAGCTACAGACTGCGAACCTCCTGGAAGGTTTTGAAGGAACTTTTGCAGCCCTCCAAGACGGTCTTCACACTGGTGTGGATGCCAGCATAGATTTTGGAGCAGCAACAAATATCACCTTCTCAAGCAATAACTTTACTTTAAACAATATCAACTTTTCGCTTAAAGAAACAACAGCAACTTCCTTTCAAGTGGTAGTCGATGCTGATATAGACTCAGCTTACAATAAAATAAAAGAGTTTGTAGATAACTACAATAAAATTATTGATGAAATTGATAAGTTGACAGGACAAAAGAGAAACAACTCATATTTACCGCCTACAGACGAAGAAAAAGAACAATTGAGTGATAAGCAGCTGGAACAGTGGGAAGACAGGGCAAAAACTGGTCTTCTGGCAAAGGATAGCGTTTTACTAAAAATTGCTGCTGACGCAAGAACAGGTTTCTATCAGAATGTAGAGGGAGTTTCTGGTGCCTTCTATAGTATCACCCAGATTGGCATCACAACTGAAGCTTACTCATCAGGATCATCAGGTGGAAGATTGCAGATAGATGAAACAAAGCTTAAAGAAGCCCTGCAAAAAGATATAGATGGAGTTATGGAGCTTCTCTTTAAAGATGCTGACTCCAGTCTGTCTGGTAATGAAGATAAATTAACAGCTTCACAAATTAAAGATAAGAGAGCTCAAAGTGGACTCTTTAACAGACTTTTTGACAATATGGCAGTTGGTATGAAGAGCATTGTATCTCAGGCGGGACCTGGAGACGATGCCAGTTTGCTAAGAAATGTGAATACCTTCATGTTGCTTGACTTTACAACCAAGCAATCCAGTATCAGCACCATTGATAAAGGAATTCTTGAGTACAATGAAAGAATTGCTAATTTGGAAAGGCTGCTTCTAAGTAAGGAAGACTCCTACTGGAAGAAGTACACTGCCATGGAAAAAGCTCTTTACTCCATGCAGTCACAAATGGATTCACTTCTTCAGCAGTTAGGAATGTAAGCCCATGAATTTTGAGGATTTTTTAAAAGAGAAAGAAAATCTGATGATCAGATTTTTAAAGTTAACTGAAGAAGCCTTGCAAAGGGTAGAGAATAAAGAGGAAGAACTCCTTCCTGAAATCATGGACAAACGTGAGAACCTGATAAAACTTATGCAGGAACTTGAAGAAAAACACAAAGATTCTGCCTTTATTCTAAATGATCAGGGTATCCGAATAAAAGAACTCAAGGCCAGGCTTCTTACAGAAAATAAGCATCTTCTCGAAGAGATGGAAAGCAGTTTTACATCCCTGAAGGAAGAAATGGGAAATAATAAGAAGCTGATTAAGGTTAACAAAGCATACCTGGGCAACAGACCCCAAAATCACTACCTGAACGAGAAAAACTAGGAGGAGAAAAAAATGGCATTAGCAGGAAACCCATACAAACAGTACCAGGAGCAGGCGGTAAAAACAGCCTCCCCTGATAAATTAATATTAATGTTATTTGATGGTGCAATAAGATTTTCCGGAAGGGCAAAGAAGTATATTGCTGAAAACAACTATGAAGAGGCTGGCAAAGCAATTTACCGTTGCGAAGATATTATTGATTATCTTATCTCCACTCTTAATCCTAAAGTCAGCATTTCAGCTGATATAGAAAAAATGTACGAATATATCCAGTATAATTTCGTTCAGGCTAATATGACCAAGGATAGCAGCTATTTAGAGGAAGCAGAAAAACACCTGCGGGAGTTTAGGGAAGTCTGGAAGCAGGCTGGCGAGTTGGTAAGAGAAGAAAGATCAAGAATTAAGCAGGCTCTGTAAATGCTTACAAAGCTCAAAAGGGAATATGAAGCCCAATATGAGGCTTACAAGAAATTAGAGCAGATTGCCAGAGAACAGGCAGGTCTGGAAGGTCTTTATAATAGCTATCATATGAAAGAACTGGCTTTAGCCAAAGAAAAGATTCTTGAAGAACTTGCTCTTAGAGAGGATTATCTGAGAATAATGAAAAATGAAATTTGTAATAATCTTTCTCTGGAAGAATTTAATCTTAGCTCACTTAAAAATAAGCTTGAGGGTGAGGAGTTTACTTATTTTGCAGGGATTCTGGAAAAAACGGGCAAGCTTGTAAAAGAGATTGCCGATCTGGAAAAAGAGAATGAGGATAATTTAAAAAGATTCTTAAAGATACGCTAGTGGAGGACATGTCCTCCACTTTTCTTTTATCCACAGTTCAAAGCCTTATAAGATGAGTTATCCTCAGGTTTATCCACTTTATCCACAGGAAAAGACCAATAGTCCCATAAAAAATTAAAAAAAAGAATTTTTTGCAAGTATTAGTTATCCACAAGGAAAAGTGCCATATTGACGGTTATCCTCAGGTTTATCCACTTTATCCACAGACATTTGACTTATTTGTAAATGTCTGAGAGGCCGATTAGACTGGCGTTTTTTTGTGGGAATGTATGTTCACACAGGTGCTTGGGGATAAAAGATCCTAAAAAAAGATTGAAAATAGGGGATAAGGGGAGTATAATTATTATTGTCTTTGAATATTTATAAAAACATTAGGGGGTAGTAAGATGAAAAAAATTATTAAATCAGCATTGCTTTTAATGCTTGTTTTCGCTTTAGTTTTTTCCGCAGGTTGTGGAAAAGATAAGGCAGATGCAGGCGGAGATGCAGACAAGGTGTTACTTGTAGGAACAGAACCAACTTTCCCACCATTTGAAATGACAGATGAAAAAACTGGTGAAATTATCGGCTTTGACATTGAACTGATTAAAGCTATTGCAGAAAACCAAGGTTTACAGGTTAAAATTCAAAGCTTAGGTTTTGATGGACTGATTCCAGCTCTTCAATCAGGACAAATTGATATTGCAGCATCAGGAATGACAATTACTGAAGCCAGAGCATTGGAAGTACAGTTTTCAGACCCATATATAAATGCTGGTCTTGCACTTGCAGTACAAGAAGGAAATGACACAATTCAAACAGTTGAAGATTTACAAGGTCTTGTAGTTGGTGTGCAAATTGGTACAACAGGTGCAATTGAAGCTCAGGAACTTCTTGATAAAGGTATTATTAAAGATCTTAAAACTTTCAACACTGTAGATATTGTTATGTTAGAGCTTACTAACGGTGGAGTAGATGCAGTTATCAACGACTTGCCTGTTACCAATGCTTACATTGCTAAGCAAGCTGGAGCAATCAAAATAGTTGGTGAGCCGCTTACAAGTGAATCATATGGTTTTGCCATCCGTCTTGACGATAAGGAGCTGGGCGAAAAAATCAATGCTGGTTTAGCTGCACTTATTGAAGATGGTTTCTATGAGGAACTGATTCAGAAATACTTCTAAGACTTCTGATAGCGTAGCACCCCAGGGTGTTACGCTATTATTTTGTAATAAGGTGGAGATAGTGTGGCAATTTTAACAAAGTACTTTACGCATATGAGCAGTGTTATGCCCCTCTTGCTAAAAGGGGCTGTTCTTACTGTACAAATAACATCATTAGCAGTTTTCTTTGGTACTATTATCGGACTTTCTATGAGTTTAATGAAAATTTCATCTAATAAAGTCTTAAAAATTATCAGCACCATTTATGTGGATTTTATCAGGGGAACTCCTCTTTTAGTGCAAATTCTTTTGATCTATTTTGGAATTCCTGGTGTTATCAGGGAAATAACAGGAGAGACCATCAGAATGGCTCCTTTGATGGCGGGGGTAATCGCTTGTTCTATCAACAGTGGCGCTTATGTATCAGAGATTTTTAGGTCAGGCATTCAGTCAATCGACCAAGGGCAGATGGAAGCGGCCCGTTCTCTGGGCATGACCCACAATCAGGCTATGATTAATGTCATTCTGCCACAGGCTTTTAAAAGGGTAGTTCCGCCTATGGGAAATGAATTTATCATCCTTCTCAAAGATAGTTCTCTTTTGTCTGTAATCGGAGTTCATGAACTGACCAGGCAGGGCCAGCTTTACATAGCCGTAACCTATGCTTCTTTTCCGGTCTATCTGGCTATTGCCTTTGTCTATCTGATCATGACCCTTTCTATATCCAGACTGGTAGCATATCTTGAAAGGAGGCTGAGCGTCAGTGATCGTCGTAGCTGATTTATATAAAAACTTTGGTAATCTAGAGGTTCTTAAGGGAATCAATCTGCATGTTAAAAAAAATGAAGTGGTTTGCGTTATCGGACCGTCAGGTTCCGGCAAGAGTACTCTTTTAAGGTGCATCAACCTTTTGGAAAAGCCCAGCTCGGGCAGCATTGTTGTTAATGGCAGTGAAATAACCGATCCTAAGATTGATATTAACAAGGTCAGGGAAGATGTGGGCATGGTTTTTCAAAGATTTAATCTTTTTCCCCACAAGACCTCCCTGGAAAATGTTAGCATGGCTCCAATGAAGGTTAAAAAGATGTCTAAGGAAGAGGCCACAGAAAAGGCCAGACTTCTTTTGAAAAAGGTTGGGCTTTCCGATAAGGAAGCTGTTTATCCAGAATCGCTATCAGGAGGTCAGCAGCAGAGGGTGGCTATTGCCAGGGCCCTGGCTATGGAACCTAAGATTATGCTCTTTGATGAACCTACTTCCGCTCTTGACCCGGAAATGGTTGGCGAAGTTCTGGCGACTATGAAAGACCTGGCTACTGAGGGTATGACTATGATGGTTGTTACTCATGAAATGGGCTTTGCGCGCGAAGCCGGCGACAGGGTAGTCTTTATGGACGAAGGGCTTTTGATAGAAGAAGGCAAGCCCCGAGAAATGTTCGATAATCCACAACAAGAAAGAACCAAAGCCTTCCTAAGTAAAATCCTTTAACATTTAACATTTGGGGACGCAACATTCTGTCCGGACAGAATGTTGCGTCCCCAAATGCAAATGAGAAAAGCCCCGGCTGGATATCCAACCGGGGCTTCTTTGTTCGCTATTAGTATTAATTACAGCTTAATTACGTTAGCTGCTTGTGGGCCTTTTTCGCCTTGCACTATATCGAATTGAACGTCTTGAC
>CAZUPR010000017.1:21185-27530 GCA_964622305.1 uncultured Eubacteriales bacterium | reverse complement strand
CCTAGTTGGCTTTCTAATTGTTTTATAGCCTGACTGACAGCAGATTGGCTGATAAAAAGCTTTTTTCCAGCCTGAGAAAAATTCAAATAGCTGGCAGCATAGTAAAAAACTTTATAAAGTTCATAATTAACAGTCATATATAAGCTCTCCTTATTGGCAAGATTAGTATTATTAACTGTGATTATAACACGTCTTGTGTTAAAATAAAATCAAATAAGAGAATGGAGTGGTGGTATGTCTTTAGTCAGAAGGTTTTATCTGGAAACAAAAGAGGAGTTTGCCATAGAGAGCAAATTGCTCTTGGAGGAAATCAAAAATTTCTTAGAAATTGATGCAATTGAAAGTCTGAGAATCTTAGATCGTTATGATATTCAAGGCTTAAAGGAAGAAGACTATGCAAGGCTTAAAAATGATCTTTACCTAAAGCCTGGCTTTAACTTTATTTATGAAGAAGAATTTCCCAGAGACGCCCAGGATTTATTTTTTACTCTAGAATTTTTGCCTGGCCAATTTGATAATGAGGCTGCAAAACTTGCAGAAGAAGCTCAAATTATCAGCAGGGACAAAAAACCAATGACAAGATGCGGAAAAACCTATATTCTGACTGGCAACCTGAACAAAGAAGAAGTAGAAAGAATCCAATCTTGGCTTATAAATCCACTGGATGCCAGACTGGCTTCTGAAAGCAAAGCTCAAAGCTTAGAAGCAAAGACAGACTATCCGGCTGATGTAGCAGTTATTGAGGCCTTTATTGAAAAATCAGAGGATGAGCTAAAAGACTTTGCCCAAGAGATGGGCTTTGCTATGAGCCATGAAGACCTCTTTTTTACCAGAGACTACTTTAAAGACCAGGAAAAAAGAAATCCTACCATAACCGAGCTAAAGCTGATTGATACCTATTGGTCAGACCACTGCCGCCATACTACCTTCTTTACAAAACTTGAAAAAATAGAAATAGAAGAATCAGCCTATAGCCAGGAAATTCAAGCTGCTTATGAGCTTTATCTTGATGCCAGAAATTATGTTTATGGCGATGGAGTTAAAGACAGAAATATCTCCCTTATGGATATGGCAGTTATTTCCATGAAGGAAATGAAGAAGAGGGGCCTCTTAGAAGACTTGGACCTTTCTGATGAAATAAATGCCTGCTCAATAAAGGTAAAGGTTGCCACAGATAAAGGCCATGAAGACTACCTGCTCATGTTTAAAAATGAGACTCACAACCACCCAACAGAGATTGAACCTTTTGGTGGGGCATCGACCTGCCTGGGTGGCGCAATCAGAGACCCACTTTCTGGCAGAAGTTATGTTTATCAGGCTATGAGAATAACGGGATCTGCTGATCCAAGAAAAAGTTATTCTGAAACATTGCCCGGTAAACTGCCTCAAAGAAAAATTACCAGGGAAGCAGCCAAGGGTTATAGCTTCTACGGTAATACAATTGGGGTGGCTGCCGGTCAGGTAGTGGAACATTATGATGAAAATTTTGTGGCCAAGAGAATGGAGCTTGGTGCAGTTATGGCTTTGGCACCTGTAGAAAATGTTGTCAGAAGAAAGCCCCAGGCTGGAGATTTAGTAATCTTAGTGGGAGCAAGAACTGGCAGAGACGGTTGTGGAGGGGCTACATCCTCATCAATGACTCAAAAAGAAGATGAAATTGACTCCTTTAGCACTGAGGTGCAAAAAGGTGATCCTGTTACTGAAAGAAAGATCCAAAGACTCTTTAGGAAGCCAGAAGCCAGCCGTCTGATTAAAAAATGTAATGACTTTGGTGCTGGTGGAGTTTCAGTTGCTATTGGCGAATTAGCTGACAGTTTGGAAATAGATCTGGACAAGGTTCCAGTTAAATATGAGGGGCTTGATGGTACGGAACTTGCCATCTCAGAATCTCAGGAAAGAATGGCTGTAATTGTTGATGCAGACCAGGCCTCTGAATTTATCAGGCTGGCTGAGGAAGAAAATGTGGAGGCTACCATTGTAGCCAGGGTTACTGATACAGGAAGACTGGTTATGAACTGGCGTGGAAAAACCATTGTCGATTTAAAAAGATCTTTTCTGGATACAAATGGAGTTTTACAAAAGGCTCAAGTGAAGCTTGCGGCCCCAAAAGAGACAGACAACTATTTTAAAAATTCTCACTTTGGAGCAGACGCAGATGCAGATGCAGATCTTAAAGAGAGCTGGCTGGCCGCTCTTGCAGACTTAAATGTGGCCAGCCAAAAGGGCTTGCAGGAAGCCTTCGACTCATCTGCCGGAACTGGTAACATCCTCAAGCCCTTTACTGGCCAATACCAGCTTACACCTGCTGAGGGTATGGCCAGAGCTCTTCCTTTACTAAAAGAAGAAAGCAAAACCGCGGCAGCCATGACCTATGGCTATAATCCTAAAATTGGCAAGTGGAGTCCCTATCATGGTGCCCTCTACGCCTTATTGGAATCAATTACCAAGATGGTTGCCCTGGGTGCAGACTATAAAAAGATTCGCCTCAGCCTTCAGGAATACTTTGAAAAATTAGGCAAGGACCCAGTAAGATGGGGCAAGCCCTTTGCCGCTCTTTTAGGTGCCAACAGGGTAATGAGTGAATTCCAATTGGCAGCTATTGGCGGTAAGGACAGCATGTCAGGAACCTATGAAGATATAGATGTTCCACCAACCTTAGTGGCCTTTGCTGTTGCAACATTAGAGGCAGACAAGCTGGTCACAGCTGACTTTAAGGAAGCTGGCAGCAAGGTTATTTTCCTGCAGGCTAAAAGGAATGAAGAAGAAATTGTAGACTTTGACCAGCTGAGAAAGAATTTTGCCAGGGTCAGTCAGCTTGCAGCAGAAGGTAAAATTCTTGCGGCCGCAAGTCTTAGAGAAGGTGGCCTGGCTGCCGGCCTGACTAAGATGGCCTTGGGCAATATGCTGGGCTTTGAATTCCAGGAAGAAATAGAAGAGACAAGCCTCTTTTCTGCAGACTATGGTTCTTTAATCTTAGAAATTGCCGGTCAGGAGGATCCTGCCCAGCTTTTTGCCGGACTGGACTACAAGGTCCTGGGTCAAACCGTGAATCAAAAAGTTCTTAAAGTTAAAGGCTTAACTTTAAGTTTAGAAGAAGCCCAAAAGGCCTGGGAGCAAGGCCTGGAATCTATTTTCCCAGCCAGGCCTTTGCCAAAAGCAGAGGCAGCACTTGCCCAAAAGTGGCCCCTGCCAGAAAAGCTGCCTGCTTTTGACCGGCCACTTAAAAAATCTGCAATTAAAGTGGCCGCTCCCAGAGTCCTTATGCCTCTCTTTAGCGGAATGGTCAATGAATATGAATTAGAAAAATCCCTTGCCCAGGCTGGTGCAAGAGTTGATACCCTGGTTCTTAAAAATCTAAAGTCAGAAGATATAGGTCAATCCTTGCAGAAATTTGCCAAGGCTTTAAAGGAAGCACAGATTTTGGCCCTGCCTGGTTATCTTTCCATGGCAATTTTAAAGAGTCCGGAAATTAAAGAAGCACTGGCTGCTTTCCTGGATCAAAATGATGGACTTATTTATGGTTCAGGAGCAGGCTTTAATTCCTTAGTTGATTCAGGACTACTCCCTTACGGTGAAATTAGAGATTTTGATAAAAAAGAACTTGCCCTAATGCCTAATATTCTGGGTCGTCATTCTGCAAAAACCATTGAGAGTAAAATCATTTCCAATGCATCGGCCTGGCTCTCATCTTATAAGCCTGGGCAAATAATTGAATCTGCTTTTTCATCAGCCAATGGCAGGTTAGCAGCAAGTGAAAATATCTTGAACAATCTGTTAAATAATGGCCAAGTGGCCGCCCTCTATGTTGACTTAGAGGGTAAAGAAACCTATGATATTTTATATAACCCTGGCGGTTCCAGCATGGCAATAGAGAGCCTTCTAAGCCCAGACGGCAAAATTATAGGCAAAATGGGCCATAATGAAAGGATGAATAACGATAAGGCTAAAGAAATATTCAGAAACGGAATTTCATACTTCTCCTAAGAGCCTTATGGAGGATAAAAAGCTTGGTATTTTCTTTTTGGCCACTGCAGCCATCCTTTGGAGCTTAGGTGGCCTCCTCATTAAATTTGTCCCCTGGAATCCTATGGCGGTTACAGGCTTTCGCTCTGGCATAGCAGTAATCATTATGCTGATTTACTGGAGATATAAAACAGGAACTTATTATCCCAGAATCACAAGCTTTAAATTACTTGCTGGTTTTAACTATTTTTGTCTGGTAACTACCTTTATTGCTGCCAATAAACTTACCACCTCGGCAAATGCGATTTTGTTGCAATTTACAGCACCAGCCTGGCTCTTGATTTTTTCTCTGGTATTTCTTAAGGAAAAAGTCAGCCGCAAAGATCTCTTTGTAGTATTAGTAGTTTTCTTTGGTATGGCCCTTTTCTTTATCGGAGATCTGGGTGGTGGAAGTACAATTGGTAATCTTATTGGCGTCTTAAGTGGTATCTGTATGAGCTTAATGGTTATTTCCATGAAAAAGATTGAAGATGGCTCACCTTTGGCCATAACAATTATTGGTAACACCATGGCTTTCTTTGCTTCAGTTCCCTTTTTTAGGAACTTAAGTTTTGACTTTGCCAGCACATCAGCTATTTTACTTTTAGGGATTTTCCAGCTTGGTTTGGCCTATATCTTCTTCACAGAAGGTATCCCAAAGGTCACAGCCCTGGAAGGGACCCTGATTCCGGTTCTGGAGCCCTTGCTCAATCCGGTTTGGGTTTTGCTGGTTACTGGCGAAAAACCAGGCCAGGGAGCACTAATTGGTGGTACAATAGTAATATGCGCAGTTATTTATAAAAGCCTGACAGACTATTATGCGGAAAGCTTACTTTTAATGGAGGATGATGCGTCTTGAAAAGAATAGCCTTGCTTGTTCTTACAAACTTTCTGGTAGTTCTTACTCTTGTTATAGCAACTACTATTTTTGGAATTGGTGATTATTTAACCAGTCAGGGCATAGATTATAATGCTCTATTGACTCTTAGTATATTTATTGGTTTCTCAGGATCAATTATTTCACTTCTTATGTCCAGGCAATCAGCCAAAACTATGATGGGTGTTAAAGTAATTAATCCTAAGGGAAATATGACTCCTTTTGAAGAGGAACTCCTGGATAAGGTTTACAATCTTGCACAAAAAGCTGGCATTACTGTTATGCCTGAAGTTGGAATCTATAACTCTCCTGATGTAAACGCCTTTGCTACAGGGCCAAGCAAAAACAGAGCACTGGTAGCAGTATCAAGCGGACTTCTGCAAAGGCTTGATTCCGATGCAGTAGAGGGAGTCCTGGGCCACGAAATTGCCCACGTTGCAAATGGAGATATGGTTACTATGACCTTAATCCAGGGTGTAATTAACACCTTTGTGGTCTTTCTCTCCAGAGTTTTAGCCTTTATGGCTTCACGCTTTGTTAAAGAAGAACTGGCCAGTCTGGTACATTTTTTAACTGTGATTGTTTTGCAAATGTTCTTTGGCCTTTTGGGCAGTATTGTTGTCATGGGCTTCTCCAGACACAGGGAGTTTGCTGCCGATGAAGGCGGAGCTCATTTAGCAGGAAGAGAAAAAATGATTAAAGCACTCCAGCAATTAAAGACAGCCCTTCCAGTAACTGTTCAGTCAAATGATGACAGCCTGCAGACTTTGAAGATTAATGGTGGAAAAGGTAAATTAGTGAAATTATTATCATCACACCCAGATTTAGATGAAAGAATAAGAAGATTGCGTGCTTAAAAGCTCTTGAGAAAATGGAGGATTCCCTTTTTAGGAAATCTATCCATTTTTTTATACCTGTTAAGAGGGAGGAATAAAGATGGATTTTACTCATGTACCTGATGAAATGTGGAAGAAGCTGGCCATAGACTTTGCTAAAAGATGGCTGGCACATGATGGGCTTTGGTTTCAGGCTGTAGAAAAGGAATATGGTATGGACAAGGCAATCGAACTTGATATTGAGGCCTGGAAGAGGCAAACAAAACTAGAGGCCAGAAGGATAATGAATCTTTTGGGTCTGGAAAAGGGCGGGGGTCTGGAAAGTCTGGAGGCCTGCCTTAAATACAGGATGTATGCCTTTATCAATCAGCAGGAAATAGTTCGCAGGAATGAACACATCCTGGACTTTTACATGACCTCTTGCCGGGTTCAGGCTGCCAGGGAGAGAAAAAACCTTGAACCTTTCCCTTGCAAACCTGTTGGCCTGGTTGAGTATTCTTACTTTGCCAAAGAAATTGATCCAAGAATTTCTACAGAGTGCCTGGCATGCCCGCCAGATGAAAATGAAAGAGACTGGCATTGTGGCTGGCGCTTCAGATTAAATATTGATCTTTAATTTTTAGGATTGTA
>CAZUPR010000017.1:0-21085 GCA_964622305.1 uncultured Eubacteriales bacterium | reverse complement strand
TTTTTAGGATTGTAATTTTAGGACTTTAAATTTTATGGAGGTTTTACTTAGTGACAGATTTTTTACCAAAACTTTTTACAAGTTTAAAAGAATATAGATTGGAGGATTTTTTAAAGGACCTTACTGCAGGAGTTATTGTGGCTATAGTGGCCCTGCCACTTTCAATTGCCCTGGCTATTGCTTCTGGGGTCTCTCCTGAAAAAGGTTTGCATACAGCAATAATCGCAGGTTTTTTAATCTCTTTTTTCGGTGGGAGCAATGTTCAGATTGGCGGACCTACCGGAGCCTTTATGATTATTGTTGTTGGAATAGTAAATAATTATGGTCTTGACGGTCTTATTTTTGCAACCATTATGGCAGGGATAATGCTGATTTTAATGGGCCTTTTGCAGCTTGGTGATGTTATAAAGTTTATTCCTTATCCCATAATTACAGGCTTTACCAGCGGCATAGCAGTTTTAATTTTTTTATCACAATTAGATGATTTTACGGCAAGCTTTGCCAGTATAATGATAGGACTTTTAACCATTGCAATTATTATTTTATGGTCATATCTGGGTTTTAAAATCCCAGGTCTTTTAGTAGCTATTATTGCAGCTACTTTTGCAGTTAACTTTTTTGGGATAGAAGTAGCAACTATTGGCTCAAAATTTGGTCAGCTCTCAAGTTCCCTTCCTAAACCCCAGCTGCCTTCACTGGATATTAATAAAGCCAGGATGCTTTTGCACCCGGCTTTTACCATAGCTATTTTAGGTGGGATAGAATCCCTTCTTTCTGCCGTTGTCTCAGACGGTATGGTTGGCGGCAAACACAGATCCAATACAGAACTGGTGGCCCAGGGAATTGCCAATATTGGTTCAGGAATCTTTGGCGGTATTCCGGCAACAGGTGCCATAGCAAGAACTGTAACCAATATTGAGGCAGGGGGGCGGACCCCGGTAGCTGGAATTGTTCATGCTTTGGTTCTTCTTTTGATTTTAATATTTTTTATGCCTCTGGCGGAACTTATACCCCTGGCCTCTCTGGCAGGTGTCTTAATGGTGGTTGCCTATAATATGAGTGAGTGGCGCAGCTTTATTTCTTCATTTAAGGGGCCCAAGAGTGACACCATAGTATTATTATCAACCTTCTTTATGACTATTTTTGTAGATTTGGTTGTAGCTATTCAGGTGGGAGTAGTGCTGGCAGCCTTTCTCTTTATGAAGCGGATGGCAGACTATACCAAAGTAGAGAATATAAATCTTGATTACACCCAGGAAGAGAATAAGAGTAAAAGAATTCTGCCAAATGGTGTTAAACTCTACGAGATAAACGGACCTTTCTTTTTTGGCGCAGCCTATAAGTTTTTAGATACTACAAAAATTATTGCAGGTAAAGGAACCAAGGCTATAATTATCAGGATGGCCAATGTACCTTTTATGGACGCAACTGCCCTCCATTCTTTTGAAAAATTTATTAACACCAGCCAAAAGAAAAAAATTAAAGTTTATATTTCCAAGATTAATGAACAACCCCTGGCAGTTTTGAAAAATACAGGTCTCTATGAAAAAATAGGGGCAGAGAATTTCTTTACTGCCACTGCTGATGCCATAATCTCTTCTGAGGAGATGCTAAAAAAAGATGATCTATATACACAATGATTGCCCCAACCCTTATTACAATCATGCTCTTGAAGAATATCTTCTAAAAAATTATGAAGAAGACGTTTTTATCCTTTGGATCAACAGTCCTGCCATTCTCATCGGACGCAATCAAAAAACAGAAAATGAAATTAATCCAGACTTTGTTGAAAAAGAAAAAATACAAATAGTTCGCCGTCTTTCCGGGGGTGGGGCTGTCTATAATGATCAAGGCAATCTCAATTTTACCTTTATCAGCAAAAGGCCCAAGGGACTGGAAGACCTATCGGCAGGTTTTGCCCTTTTTGCCAAACCTGTAGTTCTTGCCTTGCAAAACTTAGGCCTGCCTGCTCTTTTTTCTGGCAGGAATGATATCCTCCTTGATGGAAAAAAAATTTCAGGTAATGCTCAGTATAAGTACAAGGATAAAATTCTTCATCATGGAACCTTACTTTACAATACTGATATGAAAAAACTTGCCCAGGCTCTTAAGCCAAGGCCGGAAAAGCTGGAGGCCAAGGGTGTAAAGTCGGTAAGGGCAAGGGTAACCAATATTGCAGATTATCTGGAAGAAGCACCGGAAATTTTAGAATTCAAAGAATATCTTAAAAATTACATAATGGATTATCATGAGATTAAAGAAATCAGTTTTTTAAGTCGGGAAGAAGAAAAAGAAGTAGTCAAAATTCAAAAAGAAAGATTTGAAAGCCCGCTTTGGAATTGTGGCAAGCCTGGTATAGAGTCTAAAGCAAACCTGGTTCTTAAAAAAACTTTTCCAACAGCCAATTTGGAGGCTTATTTGCAAATAAATGAGGGGAAGATAGAGGCTATAGACTTGCAGGGTGATTTTTTTGGTGATAAAGAGTTGGATCAGCTCCTCAAATTATTTTTGGGAGCAGAATATAAGATGGAAAAACTTAAGGAAAGATTGCTTGATATCAAAACAGAAGACTACATAAGTGGTCTTACTTCTGAAGAATTACTAAATTTTTTAACAACGGAGGCCTGATGATGAGAAAACCAGACTGGCTCAAGGTAAAAATACAGGGTAGTGGGGTTTCTGAGAGCGTCAGGAAAACACTGGCTGATTTAGAACTTAATACTGTTTGCACAGAAGCAAATTGCCCTAATCGGATGGAGTGTTATGAAAAAGGAACTGCCACTTTTATGATTTTGGGCCGTAATTGTACCAGGAATTGTACTTTTTGCAATGTGGCAAGGTCTTTGCCGGATCCTGTTAATGAAATGGAAGCTCAAAATATAGCTCTGGCTGTGAGTAAGCTGGGTTTGCGCCATGCAGTGATTACCTCTGTAACCAGGGATGACCTGCCGGATCAGGGGGCAGGACAGTTTGTTAAAGTAGTTCAGGAAATCAGGAAATTAAATAGTCAGGTTACAATTGAATTGTTAATTCCTGATTTACAGGGTAAGAAAGGATTATTGGACCTTGTTATTGATGCACAACCGGATGTTTTAAACCATAATCTGGAAACAGTTCCAGAGCTTTATGACAGGGTCAGGCCTATGGCTGACTTTGAAGGCTCATTGGAGGTTATTAGATACTTTAAAGAAAGAGATCCACAAATGATAAGTAAATCTGGTCTTATGCTGGGTCTGGGCGAAAAAGAAGATCAAATGCTTGCTGCCCTCAAAAGGCTGGCAGAAACCTCTTGTGATATTCTGACCTTGGGTCAGTATCTGCAACCATCACCCAAGCATTTTCCTGTAGTTGAATATGTAAAACCAGAAGTTTTTGATTTTTATAAAGAAAAGGCTTATGAAATGGGCTTTAAACAAGTTTCTTCAGCTCCTTTAGTCAGGAGCTCCTATTATGCAGAAGATTTAAGTTTTTTAAAATAAAAATAAGGCGGTGTTGAAATGTCTGTAAGAGTAGTAACTGATAGCGGATCCGATCTTCCACAAGAATTAGCTGATCAATTGGGTATTGAAATTGTACCCTTGAAGGTAAGGTTTGACGAAGAGAGTTTTACAGACAGGAAAGAACTAAGTTACCAGATGTTTTATGAAAAAATGGCACAATCGGAAGATATTCCTGTTACCTCCCTTCCATCACCACAAGATTTTATTGATTCTTTTAAAAAAATAGGTAAGGAAAACAAAATAATTTGTGTTACTATTTCTTCCTTTATAAGCGGGACCTATCAGAGTGCCATGCTGGCCAAGGAAATGCTTGCTGACTATGATATTGAGGTTATTGATTCAAAAAGTCTCAGTATGGTAACAGGCAGGCTGGCCCTGATAGCTCATGAGCTGGCCCAAAAAGGTAAGGATATGGCAGAAATTGCTGTCAGGCTGAGGGAAATTTTAAAGGACATGCACGCTTATATTCTTATTGATGATTTAAAAAATGTAATTAAAGGTGGCAGAATCTCTAACTGGCGTGGCTCCATTGCCCAGGTTTTTCAAATAAAGCCCATTCTTTATTTAACTGAACTAGGGGAAGTTCATGTAAAAGAAAATGTCCGGGGCAGAAAAAGACAGTTAAAGAGAATAGTGGAGATAATGGAAAAGGATGGCAAGGATCTGAGCAAGTATCCCTTATATATCTTGCACGCTCAGGCTGCCCAGGAAGAAATAGACTTTGTTAAGGGGGAAATTGAGAAAGTTTTAAAGCCGGCTCAGATACATGTTTATACCCTGGGGCCAATTATGGGATCCCATGGGGGCTTTGGCACTATTGGTTTTGTCTACTAAAAGGAAAGATTAACTTGACAAAACACAAATGTGTAACTATAATAATATTGTAATTAGTACAAACCAAATAAAAGGAGGATGTATTATGAAAGTTTTAAAAGTAGACCACATTGGTATTGCAGTTAATGATCTTGAAGAGAGAATGAAGTTTTATACAGATTTTCTTGGTTTGGAATTGGCGGGAGTAGAGACAGTAGATGAGCAGAAGGTAAAAGTTGCTTTTTTCCCGGTTGGTGACAGTGAGATTGAGCTTTTAGAATCAACTTCTCCAGATGGACCAATTGCAAAGTTTATTGAAAAGAATGGCGAAGGTATTCAGCACATTGCTCTTAGAGTAGACTCCATAGAAGGTGCTTTAGAATATCTGAAAGAAAGCGGAGTTAGGTTAATTGATGAAAAACCAAGATATGGAGCGGGCGGAGCCAGTATTGCTTTCTTACACCCAAAAGCAACTGGTGGAGTGTTATTTGAAATTTCAGAAAGAAATGACTAATTAAAAGAGTAAACAAAAGTTAAAATAAACTTATAAAAAATTTAAAAATTATTAACCTGTTTAAGTGGACAAGACTAGTTTGGGTCTTTAAGATGTTCTTAAGCAGGTTAATTTTTTTAGATGGAGTGATAGTAATTGGTATATCTTTTTTTGCTTTTAGGTTTCCTCTTATTAATAAAGGGAGCCGATTTATTTGTTGAAGGTGCAAGTTCTTTATCAGCTTTTTTCAATCTTCCACCTCTTTTAATTGGTCTTACAATCGTTGCCTTTGGAACCAGTGCCCCGGAGGCATCGGTTAGTTTTGTTGCTTCACTTGATGGATCAGGTGATTTGATTCTGGGCAATATAATTGGTTCTAATATTTTAAATATCCTGATGGTTATAGGTGTTTCCTCAATGATTATGACTATCAGAGTCTTTAAAAATACAATTATTAAGGAATTCCCACTAGCGTTTTTTTCTACACTTTTACTTTTCTTTTTGATGCATGATGGAATTATTTCCAGGGCAGACGGGATAATCCTCCTTCTTGGTTTTGGAGTTTTTCTTTTCTATTTAATAGAACTAGCTAAACTTGGGCAGGAAATTGATAGCTCTATTACCGATATTAAGGCTTTGCCTCTTTCAAGAACGATTGTTTTCCTAATAATTGGTTTGGGAATGGTTATTTTTGGTGGTAATGTGGTTGTAAAGTATGCCAGCCAAATTGCTATCGAGTGGGGTATGAGTGAGGTTTTAGTGGGTATAACTATTGTAGCGATAGGAACATCCTTACCTGAGCTTGTAACCTCAGCAGTAGCTGCTTTTAAAGGTCAGTCGGATATAGCTCTGGGCAATATTATCGGATCCAACCTTTTTAATGTTCTCTTTATTCTTGGAGCTTCTGCTGTAATTAATCCAGTCCTTGTTTCTAGCAAATTTTTCACAGATATTATTTATCTGGCCTTGGTTACAGGACTTACCTTTTTCTTTGCTTTTACCAAGAGAGAAATCAACAAATTTGAAGGTGCCAGCCTCATTCTCTTTTATGTGGCTTATACGATTTATATAATAATCCGTAACTAATATACCAGCAGGAAACTTGACAAAAGATGCTATGTAATTATAATAAAGTTATAATCATTACAGACTATTATTAGAATGGGATGATAAAAAATGAAGAAATATAGTTTTGATATAGATGATTTGGGTAAATTACTTAAAGACAAGGGTTTAAAACCCTCGGTACAAAGAATGAGGATATTAGAATACTTACTTGAGGCAGATAACCATCCGGCAGTTGATGAAATTTATCTGGCTCTTACGGATCAGATACCAACCCTCTCTAAAACTACAGTTTATAACACCTTAAAAAGTTTAGAAGAGGCCGGTATTGTAAGAATCCTAAATATTGAAGGAACAGAAGCGCGCTATGACGCCATCCCAGGTGAGCATGGCCATTTTAAATGCCTGGAATGCGGGAAAATATATGATTTCCAACTTGATATGTCCTTGCTTGACCAACAGCTTCCCCGGGGCTTTCAAGTTTCAGAAAAAGATGTTTATCTAAAAGGGGTTTGTGAAAGCTGTTTAAAAAAAATGAATTAATTTTATAGGGGGACTAATTGATGGGAAGACTTAAAGGAACCAGGACAGCAGAAAATTTACTTAAAGCTTTTGCAGGAGAATCTCAGGCCAGAATGCGCTACGATTATTATGCTTCTGTTGCTGATAAGGAGGGCTACAAACAAATAAGAAATATTTTCTTAGAAACAGCCGGACATGAGAGAGAACACGCCAAAAGATTTTATAAATTTTTATTAGAAGGACTAAAAGAAGACTTACCAACTATGTTGGAAATTACAGCTTCCTATCCAGTAGCCCAGGCTGATACTTTTGCTAATTTGATAGCTGCAGCTGAGGGTGAGTTTGAAGAATGGGATGAGCTTTATCCTGAATTTGCAGATATTGCCAAAGAAGAGGGTTTTTCTGATATTGCAGTAGCCTTTAGAATGATTGCCAGTGCAGAAAAAAATCATGAAGACCGCTTTAGAAAATTGGCAGACAATATAAAAAATGAAAAAGTTTTTGAAAAGGACTCCAAAATAAAATGGAAGTGTGGCAATTGTGGCTATGTGCATGAAGGAACTTGTGCACCAGATTTATGCCCCGCATGCCAGCACAAAAAGGAACATTTTGAAGTCTTTATTGAAAATTATTAAAAGGAGGATTTTGTAAAATGGAAGAAAAACAAGTTTATTCAATGCCACTTATCGGTGAACCAGCTCCAGCTTTTGAGGCTGTAACAACTCAGGGAAACATTAATTTCCCGGCAGACTATAAGGGAAAATGGGTTATTCTTTTTTCACACCCAGCTGACTTTACTCCTGTATGTACTACAGAATTTATGACCTTTGCTTCAATGGCAGAAGAGTTCAGAGAGCTTAATACTGAGCTGGTAGGGCTTTCAGTTGACTCACTTTATGCTCACATTGCCTGGTTAAGAAAAATCCAGGAACTAGAATGGAAAGGCATGAAGAATGTTGAAGTTCATTTCCCACTAATTGAAGATATTAAAATGGACGTAGCAAAAAAATACGGTATGATTCAACCAGGTCAATCAAATACTCAAGCTGTTAGAGCAGTTTTTGTAGTTGACCCAGAAGGAAAAATCAGAACAATCCTTTACTACCCACTATCAATGGGCAGAAACTTTGATGAAATTAAGAGAATCATTCTTGCTCTGCAAAAAGCAGACAAGGATGGAGTTGCAACCCCAGCTGACTGGAGACCAGGCGATGATGTTATTATCCCAACTCCAGGATCCTGCGGAACAGCTAAAGAAAGAATGGACAGTCAAGACGAAAACACTTACTGCTTAGATTGGTTCATGTGCTTTAAAAAAGAAAAATAAGAAAAGATTACAGATAGCCCGGAGCAATCCGGGCTTTTTTCATCTCTTTCCTATATAATTAACTTAAGAAAGAGGAGGTGTCACCATGGAAAAAATACTCATGGGCCATATTGTTAATGTAGAAACCGGAGAGATTCAGGAAAATTATTCTCTAAAAATAAAAGAAGGAATTATTGAAGAAATTTCGCCTCTAAATTCCGGAGCTGATCCGGCTCTTTTAGATTATATTATTCCTGGCTTGGTTGATAGTCATTTACATTTAAATCTTTCTGCTTCAGAGAGTGTTTTGGATGATTTCTTTGCCTCTGATGATAAGGTTTTGTATGAGCTTGGTTTAGAAACAGCCCGTCAGGCTCTGGCAGCTGGTATTACTACCGTCAGGGATTGCGGCTCTCTTTCCCGGGTGACCTTTAAATTAAGGGATGATATAAATCAGGGTAAATTTATGGCAGCCAGAATTTTAACTTCAGGAGAGGCCATCACCAGCAAGGGGGGCCATGTTTATTTTATGGGCCTTGAGGCAGACAAGGGTCAGGAAATGATTGAGGCGGCTGAAAAACTTCTTGATGATGGAGCGGACTTTATTAAGTTAATTATTTCAGGCGGGAATATTACGCCTGGCAGTAAAGATACTCGGGATCAGTATGAATATGAAGACATTAGAGCCCTGACGGACTATGTTCATAGCCGTAATAAAAAAATAATGGCCCATGTTCACACTAAGGCTGGTATGGAAAAGGCTATAAAGGCCGGAATCGATTATATTGAACATGGCAGCTGGCGTACTGAGGAAGGTATAGATATTGACTATGAACTGATTGACAGCATGAAAGAAAAAGGTCTTATCTACTGTACTGCCATTCCAAAGCCATACTTCACAAAAAATGAGATATTGCAGCAAAACCGAAGATTTACCACGGTTGCCAATATGAAATATAAGGATAATGTAGTCTTAGGGACAGATGGAGGAACCAGTAATAATAAGGTTACTGATTTGATAGACCAGGCAGCATGTTTGCAAAAAGAAGGGGATTTTTCCAAGCTGGAGATTTTACAAATGATGACTCTTAATCCAGGCCGTCATCTCATGGAAGGAAGACTTGGCCAGATAAAAGAAGGCATGCTGGCCGATTTAGTATTCTTGAGGGAAAATCCTCTGAGCGATTTAAGAAATCTTAAAAAAATAAATGCAGTTTACAAGGAGGGTATGAAGTTTGAGTGAAGAAAAAGTAAGTTTGCAAATTAAAGGAATGACCTGCTCAGCTTGTTCAAGTGCTCTTGAACGCTCCTTAAATAAGCTGGAGGGAATCAATCAAGCTTCTGTAAACCTGGCAACAGAGAAGGCTTTAGTAAGCTATGATTCTGAAAAACTGACAATAGATGATATAAAGGCAAGGGTTGCAAGGGCCGGTTACGAAGTGGTCCAACCAGAAGAGAAGGATGATGCTGCCCAGCTGGAAGATGCCAGACCTCTTAATTTCTATATAGCCTTAATCTTTACCATTCCATTATTTTATATTTCCATGGGGACCATGGTTGGACTTCCTGTCCCTGCCTTTATCTCTCCAGATTTGGCGCCCCTTAACTTTGTTCTTGCCCAGCTCTTTTTGACTATACCAGTCATGATAGCTGGTTACAAATTTTACACTATAGGTTATTCCAGCCTTTTCAGGCTCAGTCCAAATATGGATTCGCTGGTTGCCATCGGTACTTCGGCAGCCTTTCTATATGGTCTCTATGCTGCCTGGATGATTAAGCTGGGACATTTAGAATATCTGCATCAGGTATATTTTGAATCGGCCGGAGTTATTATAACCCTTATTCTTTTAGGAAAGACTTTGGAAAACAGGGCAAAGGGTAAAACTTCCAGGGCAATTAAAGAGCTGGTTGAGCTGGCTCCTGATACAGCATCTGTAATAATAGATGGTCAGGAAAAAAAAGTAAGGACAGATGAAGTTAAGATTGGTGACCTCATTTTAGTCCGTCCGGGAGAAAAAATTCCTGTTGATGGCCAGATTTTTGAAGGAGCATCATCGGTAGATGAAAGCATGCTTACTGGTGAGAGTATCCCTGTAAGTAAAAATATAGGTGATAATGTTTTTGCTGCCACCATAAATAAGGGAGGGGCCTTTCAGTTTAAAGCTTCAAGAGTGGGCCAGGATACGGCCCTGTCTCAGATAGTCAGGCTGGTTGAAGAGGCCCAGGGCAGCAAGGCTCCTATTGCCAGATTGGCTGACCAGGTGTCAGGAATCTTTGTTCCTGTGGTTATTGCCCTGGCTATTATTTCATCCCTGGCCTGGTATTTTTCAGGTCATGAAACAAGTTTTGCCATGAATATTTTCATCTCAGTACTGGTAATAGCCTGCCCCTGTGCTTTGGGGCTTGCAACTCCTACAGCTATTATGGTGGGAACAGGTAAGGGGGCTGAATATGGAATTTTAATCAGAAGTGGACAAGCCCTTGAAACTGCTCATAAGAGCCAGGTTGTTGTTTTAGATAAGACGGGCACAGTTACTGAAGGACGTCCAGTGGTCACTGATCTTGCAGCCTATAATGGATGGTCCCAAAGTCAGCTCTTACCTTTAGCCGGAGCTGCAGAAATAAATTCTGAGCATCCCCTGGGTCAAGCCATTGTGGCTAAAGCCAAAGAAGAAAATCCTGATCTGCCTAAGGCAGATTCCTTCCAGTCTTTTTCCGGAACAGGACTTGAAGCTATGATAGAGGGTAGGAGAATATTAATTGGCAACAAGAAACTTATGGATGAAAATGATATTTCCCTGGATGCCGCCAAAGGGGACTGGGAGAGCTTTTCAGCCCAGGGTAAGACTCCTGTATACATTTCTGTAGACAAAGATCTGGCAGGCCTTATAGCCATAGCAGACACGGTTAAAAAGACCAGTGCTGCAGCCATCTCCCGTCTTCATGAGATGGGCATAGAGATTGTTATGTTAACAGGTGACAATGAAAGAACTGCTCAGGCCATTGCTTCTCAATTAGCCATAGACAAGGTCTTGGCTGAAGTTATGCCAGACGGTAAAGCAGCTGAAATAAAAAAGCTCCAGGAAGAAGGCAAAATTGTGGTCATGGTTGGTGACGGTATTAACGATGCACCCGCCCTGGTCCAGGCAGATGTTGGTATGGCTGTTTCTTCAGGAACAGATGTGGCCCTGGAATCAGCAGACATAGTGCTTATGAATAATGATCTCCTGGCAGTGCCGGCTGCAATTAAGCTCAGCAGGCAGACCATAAAGAATATTAAGCAAAACCTTTTCTGGGCCTTTTTCTATAACTCTTTAGGAATCCCGGTAGCCATGGGTTTACTTTATCTCTTAGGCGGACCACTTTTAAATCCAATGATTGCCGCTGCAGCCATGTCTTTAAGTTCTGTTTCAGTTGTAAGTAATGCCCTAAGATTAAGAAAGTTCAAAGTTAATTATTAGGATATAAAATAAATTATTCTGATATCTAAAAAAATAGAAAAAACCCTCTGCCAGGATTTTACATTCCGGTCAGAGGGTCTTTTTTTACAAGAAAATTTTAGCCAAGTATTGCTTTTAGGTCTTCTTCAACATTGGTTGTTGGCCTTAAGCCAAACTCACTTACCAGAACATTTAAGACATTTTCAGAAACAAAGGCTGGCAGGGTTGGGCCAAGGAAAATATTTTTGATTCCCAGTGCAAGAAGGGTAAGAAGTACACAAACAGCCTTTTGCTCATACCAGGAAAGAACAATGCTCAGAGGCAGTTCATTTATATCACACTCAAAAGCCTCAGAAAGAGCCTGGGCAACCTTGATTGCTGAGTAGGAGTCATTACATTGTCCCATGTCTAAAATTCTGGGCAGGCCATTTATTTGACCTAAATCAAGGTCATTGAAGCGGAACTTACCACAGGCTACAGTTAAAATAATAGAGTCCTTTGGAGTTGCCTGAACAAAGTCTGTGTAATAGTTTCTGCCAGGTTTAGCTCCATCACAACCACCTACTAAGAAGAAGTGACTGATATCTCCCTTTTTAACTGAATCGACAACCAGGCCGGCATTTTCAAGAACAGCATTTCTGGCAAAACCAGTCATGAGTTCAGAACCACCATTGATTCCTGTAAACTTCATATCCTCATCATAACCGCCTAATTCCAGTGCTTTTTCAATCAGCTTGCTAAAGTCTTTTTTAAAGTTTTCGCCTTCAGCAATATGCTGCATTTCTGGATAAGCAACAACAGATGTGGTAAAAACTCTGTCTGCATAGGAAGCCCTTGGCGGCATCAGACAGTTGGTAGTGAAAAGAATGGGAGCAGGCAGATTATCAAATTCCTTTTGCTGATTCTGCCAGGCAGTTCCAAAATTACCTTTTAGATGGCTGTGCTTTTTTAATTCCGGGTAACCATGGCAGGGTAACATCTCACCATGAGTATAGATATTAATCCCTTTTCCTTCAGTTTGCTCCAGAAGTTGTTTTAAGTCATGTAAGTCATGGCCTGTAACTACAATAAAAGGACCTTTTTCTACATTCATAGTTACTTGCACAGGCTGAGGATGCCCGTAGGTTGAGGTATTGGCTTCATCTAAAAGAGCCATTGCTTTTAGGTTCATATGACCAAATTCCATGAGAAGATCCAACCATTCTTTTACAGAATGATCCTGGGAAAAAGCTTGCATACCTTTAAAGAACCAGTCATTTAATTCTGAATCTTTTTTTCCAAGCACCCAGGCATGATGAGCATAAGCTGCCATACCTTTAAGGCCTAAGAGGAGAGTTGAGCGCAGGGAAATAATATCTTCATCACCCAGCCATAAACTTTCTGGTGCAAAGCTTTCTGCCTGAGGAAGTTTTGCAGCTTCTTTTTCGATTTCTTTAATACTTTCCTGGATTCTGTCTTCATCAAAACTAACATTGGTAATGGTTGTAAAGAGGCCTTCCATCATTAAGAGGGAGGCAGCTTCACTAGGAGCCTTTCCTCCAGCCCGGCGGGCCAGGTTAATAAGAGCAAGTATAAGTTCATCTTGTTTATTGGCTACATCTGGTTTTTTACCGCAAACACCTGAGACTACACAGCCCTCACCTTTGGCGGTCTGCTCACATTGAAAACAAAACATATTACTCATCTAAAATACCTCCATCTGTTTTTATAGTTGTAATGCTCCAGGGGATCATCTTGCCACTTTTAATAAGTGCATTTTTGCAGGCAAGAACCAATCCGCCACAGCAAGGTACTTCCATCCTTACTATTGATAAAGATTTTATATCATTACCAGCAATTATTGCTGCTAATTTGTCTGTATAATCACCTTGGTCCAGTTTGGGACAGCCAATGATGGTAATTTTATTTCTCATAAAGTCCTGGTGGAAATTTCCATAGGTAAAAGCTGTGCAGTCAGCTGCAACCAGCAGATTGGCCCCGTCAAGATAGGGAGCCTGGATTGGCATAAGTTTAATTTGTACAGGCCATTGTCTGAGCTCAGATTCAGGCACAAACCGCTGGCCACCTTGAAATTGCTGGCTCATTTGTGCTGGCAGGCTAAAGGCTGCAGTGCAGGGAGTAGGACCAGCCACTGGCCCAGGGGCTGGGGAGCCAACAGCAGCTGCCATTTGTGCCTGTCTCTTGACTGAGGCCTCTTCATCAAAGGCCATGGCTTCTCTTTCTTCCATCTTGATAGCATCAACCGGACACTTGGGCAGGCACATTCCTAAACCATCACAATAATCCTCTGAAACCAGTTTGGCCTTACCATCAACAAGTACAATAGCACCTTGCTGGCAGGCAGTGATGCAGAGGCCGCAGCCTATACATTTTTCTTCATCTATATTAACAATAGTTCTTTTCATTTTAATACCTCTTTCTTCTTGATATAATACCCAAATTATAATAGAATGGAAGAATCTTTTCGGTAGCCTTAGCTACAAAAGGAGCAGATATGGAAAAAGATATAGCTAAGAGCCTTACAGGCTCGGTTTTATTTGAGGGTATGGGAGAAAAAGATATAAAAAAAGTATTGGCATGTTTGGATCCTATCAAAAAGTCTTATGAAAAAAATGAATTAATAACTCGTCAGGGCGAAAGTTTTAGCAGAATTGGTGTGGTTTTATCTGGCCGGGCCAATGTCTTTAGGGAGAAGGCCTCTGGACTTAGATTGGTCATGGAAAATATTGGTCCAGGAGATCTTTTTGGTGAGATTGCTGCTTTTGCTGGCGGCGACAAGTGGCCTGCTACAGTTCAGTCAATGGAGAGATCAGAGATAATCTTTATCTCTAAAGAAAAAGTACTCTCAGGCTGTGGCCACGCCTGCAGCTGGCACCAGAAATTAACCGGCAATTTCCTTGCGATTATTTCAGCCAGGGCCATGATGCTCAGCAATAAAATTGAGTATCTTACTATTAAAAGCATGAGGGGCAAGATTGCCGCCTTCTTATATGATCAGTATTCCTTAAAAAACAATTCTGATTTTGATATAGGTATGAACAGGAATGAGATGGCAGACTTTTTAAATGTTTCCAGGCCCTCTTTGTCCAGAGAATTAAAGAGAATGAAAGAAGAAGAGATAATTGACTTTCATCTTTCGCAATTTAAAATATTAGATACAAAAAAACTAAGAGAAAACGATTAAAGAAAAAAGAAGCAGGTGATAAGAGTGCTGGGTATAATCAGACGATTTCAAAAATTAATATTACTCATGGTAGTTGTTACCGGCTTTATTTTTTTTGCCCAGTATAATTATTCAGCCTATGTGGTTCAACAAATTGCCGAGGATAGTTTTCAGTCTAATTTTGATACTATCAGTGAAAGAGTTAGTCATTGGTTTAGTAAGCAGGAAAAAATAATAGAAGATGTAAAAATATATTTTACCAATGAGTCAGACAATAATAAAAGACAGGCCTACTTAAAAGAAAAACTGGCCAATAATCCTTCTTTTAATACTCTTTACTTTATTAGCAGGGATAATTTTATGCTTAACGGCAGCAACTACCAGCCAGATTATCAGATAGATTATCGCAGAAGGCCCTGTTACTTGGCAGCAGTGGAGGCAGGTAAAAGATCTTATTGTGGTGTTTTTTTAAATGCAAGCCTTGATAATTTAGTGGTGGGAATCTCAGAGCCTATTTTTTTAGAAACAGGTAATATAGAGGGCGTTGTGGCTGGAGATATTTCCTTAAAAGAGATTACCAGCCTGCTTAAAGAAAGTAACTATATTATTGGTTCTCAGGCTTTTATAAGTGATGAAAATGATCTTCTGATTGCCGATCCAGACAATATAGTTCTTGAAAAGGAAAGCATAGAGGGATTTATTGGCTCCCGCAAAGGAAAGCTTATAAGTGGAGAAATTAAAAATACGGGCTGGAAGATAAATCTTTTTATCCCCGTAAAATATGTAGCCATGCCCATGAACAATTTAAGGAATCTCTTTTCTCTTGCACTCTTTTTTCTGCTAGCCTCTGTCACGATCTTTTTGTTTTTACAAAGAAAGGTTGTAACTGAACCATTGGTTTCCTATGATAATTCAACGCAGGAAAAACTTGAGGAGGAAAAAAGAAATTTTCAGGCTCTCTTTAAAAATTCTTCTGATGCTATTGCTATCATTGATAAAAGAAACCGGGTAATAGATGTGAACAGTAAATTTGAAGATCTTTTCTTATATAGAAAATCCGAACTTTTAGGCAAGGACCTGGACAAACTCATTGTACCAGCAAACAAGATGGAAGAGGCCCTCAATATCACGGAGAAAATATTTAAGGAAGAAATAAGCTCAATTGAATCAATCCGGGTGGATAAACTGGGTCAGGAAAAAGAGGTTGAAATAAAAGGCGCCCCTATTCTTTTAAAGGGGATTATTTTAGGTGGTTATGTAATTTATACTGATATAAGTATCAGGAAGGCTCATGAAAGAGAAATCCTTTATATGAGTTACCATGATCAGCTGACAGGTCTTTATAACAGGCGTTATTTTGAAAAACAAATTAAAAAACTTGATAATTCAGAGAAATACCCTCTTTATTTAATAATGGCAGACTTAAATGGTTTGAAGCTGGCCAATGACGCCTTTGGCCATCGCTTTGGCGACCAGGTTTTGCAGAAAACTGCTTCACTTTTAAAAAAGCATCTGATTGGAGATGAGTTCGTAGCCAGAATTGGTGGCGATGAATTTATTATTGTTATTGCAGACAAGAGCCCGGATGATTTCCGCATGGTGCTTAATAAAATTATGGATGACATTAAAGATACCAGGCTGGGCACCTTCCAGCTTTCAGTTTCTTTTGGCTGGGAAGTAAAAACCAGGGAAGAAGAAAATATTTATGATATTATGAATAAGGCTGAAAGTTACATGTATAAGAGAAAGTTGCTTGAAAGCCCCAGTATGATAAGTAATACTATAGATATAATTATCAGCACCCTGCATGAAAAAAATGAACGGGAAAAGCTACACTCAGAAAGGGTTGCTGAGATTGGCGCTGCCATTGGCCGGGAAATGGGCTTTAGCCAGGAAACCATTAAGGAAATTAAACTGGTTGGCCTCATGCACGATATTGGCAAAATTGGTATTCCAGAAGAGATTTTAAACAAGGAAGGTAAGCTGACTCCAGAGGAATACGGTGAAATCAAAAAACACCCGGAAATAGGTTATAGGATTTTAAACACTGCCAATCAGATGTCAGATATAGCTCAGTATGTTCTCTCCCACCACGAAAGATGGGATGGTATGGGTTATCCGGCAGGACTTAGGGGAATCGAAACTCCTCTTATTGCCAGGATCATAGCTGTTGCTGATGCTTTTGATGCCATGACCAGCCAAAGAACTTACCGAAGCTGCATGACTGAGGCAGAAGCTGCACAAGAATTATTAAAGTGTGCGGGCAGCCAGTTTGATCCTGAGGTAATCAAAATATTAGTAGAAAAGGTGCTAAAACTTTGAAAAAAATCTTCCTGGTCTCAACCTTATTTTTGATAGCCAGCTCTCTTTTCTTTGAGTTTTTCTCATGGGAAGCTGCTTCTTTAATCAAGGGTATTTTCGCCTTGATTATGATTTTTTCAGGCCTTACTTTTGCTAAAAAATTTACGGCAGTTTTAAGCAGCCTGGTTTTAGCAGGATCTTTGGCTCTGGGGCTTGCTTATAAGATTGATTTAAGCCTGATTTTGGCTGGAGTGGAAAGTAATATTCCTATAGCTGTGCTCTTTTTGACAGTTCCCTTTATTTCCATTCCAATCAGCCGGGGTAAATATTTGGATGCGGCTAACTTTTATTTTAAAAAATTCTCTGACAGCCCCAACAAGTTCTTTTCTATTGTTACAGCCATGGTTTTTTCAGTTGGTTCAGTGACTAATCTGGCTTCTGTTAGGATTGTTAACGATATTTTATCAGGATCATTTTTACCAAAAAAATTTCTCATAAGAAGTTATGGGGCAGGTTTTGCTGGTTGCATGGCCTGGTCACCCTATTTTGCCGGTATTACCCTGGCAATTACCTATGCAGGCCTAAGTTTTACAGAATTTTTTCCCTATGGCCTGGGCTATAGCTTTCTCATTATGCTGTTAGGGATTTTAATTTTTTCTTTTGATTCAGACACAAAATCAGAGCTCAAAAAAACCCTTAAGAGCCTCAAAATAGATGAGGCAGTCAATGAAAAAACAGCTAAGAAAAAAATGTCTACCCTTATTATAAACTTTGTTTTATTATTAGTTATAGTGATGGTAGGTGAAAGGTTTTTTAGCTTTTCCAATATAATGTATTTGGTTACAATAGTAAGCCTGGTTTATGGCTTGATTTGGCTATTTTTAGTGGCGCCGCCTACAATTTTTATTGGCGATATTTTAAGCCACAGATTTAAGATCTTGCAAACTGTCAGCGAGGTTGTTTTCTTTTTAGCCGTTGGAATTTTGGCCAGGGCCATCTCCCTGACACCAGTCCAGGAGCTCATCAGAACAATCTTCCTTAAAACGGCAGAGTTTCATCCAGTCATTATGGTGGAAACCATCATCCTCTCAATTGCGATTTTTGCAATATTTGGTATCCATCAGCTGGTATCTATTACCATCATCGGCACCAGCCTGCCACCGGAAGTTTTGGGTCTCTCGCCCATAGCTTACAGTCTGATGTTTGCAGCGGCTTGGTCCTTATCAGCCCTGTCCTCGCCCTTTGTACCCTTCAATATGGTTTTATCAGAAGTTGTTGATAAGAGCACATTTGAAATAGCTTTTAGATATAATATAATTTATACAAGCAGCATCCTGCTTTTGGCAGGTGCCTATATAATGTTTATTATCCAATTTTTTTAAAGAGGAGGAGATTATATGTTAGAAATTAAAAATCTTGGTTTTAAGGTTGATAAAGATGGAAAGGATTTTCCCATAATTAAAAATATCGACTTAGCCTTTGAAGACAATAAATTTTATGTAATTACAGGCCCAAATGGTGGGGGTAAATCAACCCTGGCTAAACTTATTATGGGTATCGAAGAGGCCACCTCTGGTCAGATTATTTTAGATGGTCAGGATATTACTCACAAAGATATCAGTGAAAGGGCAAAGATGGGCATAGGATATGCCTTCCAGACTCCACCCAGATTCAAGGGAATAAAGGTTCAGGATCTTTTGGAGATTTCTGCCAACAAGACTATAAATCCTTGCGATTTGCTGCATGACGTTGGTCTTTGCGCCCAGGACTACCTGGAAAGAGAAATTGATGCCAGCCTTTCTGGTGGAGAACTAAAAAGGATTGAGATTGCCTCAATTTTAGCACGTGACTTAAGAGTGGCGGTTTTTGATGAGCCAGAAGCCGGGATTGACCTTTGGTCCTTCCAAAAACTGGCCGAAACCTTTAGAAATATTCACCAAAAATACAAAACAACAATAATTATTATTTCTCACCAGGAAAGAATTATCGAACTTAGTGAAGAGGTAATCCTTATTGCTGACGGCGAAATTAAAAAAATTACCACAAAAGATGAAATTCTCAAAGAGTTTGAAGTCCAGGCTTGTGGCTGTGACTTAAGAGAAAATTGCGATAAAGGAGAAATCATAAATGTTATCTAGTCTGGAAAAAGAACTGCTTGGATTGATAGCAGGCATGAACGATATACCCAAAGGTGGGGCCTTTAGCATTCGCCTTAATGGCGATGGTTCCTTAAGGAGCTCCAGCCCTAATATTATTGTTGAAGGCAGAGAAGATAAGCAGGGCATCAATGTGAAAATAGCTCCAGGCACAAAAGATGAAACCCTCTATATTCCTGTTGTTATAACTAAAGAAGGCCACTCAGAGCTGGTCTATAACCATTTTGAAATAGGCGAAGATGCCGATGTGACCATTATCGCCGGTTGTGGTATTCACAACCCAGGGGACGACAAAACTCAGCATGATGGCATTCATGAGTTCCACCTGCAAAAAAATGCCAGGCTTAAATATGTAGAGAAGCATTTTGCCCAGGGACCACGTAAGGGTAAGAAAATCTTTAACCCAAAAACTATTATGACAGTTGAAGAGGGTGGAGTAGCTGAACTTGAGCTGGTTCAAATTAAGGGAGTTGACCAGACCAAGAGGGACACCCAGGTTCTTTTAAAGGAAAATGCTAAAGTTATTAACGTAGAGAGAATGCTTACTGATGATGATCAGGAGGCAAAATCTATTATTGATGTGGAGATGAGAGGCAAAAATTCTACCTGCCAGATTATTTCCCGCTCAGTTGCCAGAGGCAAATCCAGGCAATATTTTGACTTAAATATGTCCGGCCATGATGAATGCCGGGGCCACATTCAGTGTGACTCCATAATTATGGACACAGCTGAGGTTGTGGCAGTACCAAAAGTATCAGCCTATCATGTGGATGCTCAATTGATTCATGAAGCAGCCATTGGTAAAATAGCTTCCGACCAAATGATAAAATTAAAATCACTTGGCCTGACAGAAGAAGAAGCCGAAGCAAAAATCCTTGCAGGCTTTTTGAAGTAAGAGTTTAAAAAAATTAAGAGTTGATATTTTAGGGGGGAAAGTCTTTGAAGAAAAACGAGCATGAAAGCATTTTAGTACTGGATTTTGGCGGCCAGCAAAACCAACTGATAGCCAAAAAAATTCGCCAGCTGGGTGTTTACTCAGAAGTTTTACCTTACACAAGCAAATTGGAAAAAATTAAGGAATTAAATCCCAAGGGCATTGTACTGGCTGGACTTAAAGAAAATGAGGGTCCCCAGCCCCCAGAGGAACTTTTAAAAATGGACCTGCCCCTTATTAAGGAAGATGGCAGTGGTCTTACCGATTTAGAAATAGAAAACTTTTTAACTAATGAATGTGCTTGCAGAAAAGACTGGGACATGACCTCCTTTATTGCTGAAGAAATTGCTAAAATTAAGGAAACCGCAGGAGACAAAAAAGTTATCTGTGGCCTCAGTGGTGGTATTGATTCATCAGTAGCAGCCGTCATGGTTCATAAGGCTATTGGCGATAACCTTACCTGCATTTTTGTAGACCATGGTTTTATGAGAAAAAATGAGCCGGAGGAAGTAAAACAAATTTTTTCCGAAGGCTTTGGTATAAAGCTGGTTTTCGTTGATGCCAGAGACAGATTTTTAGAGAAAGTTGCTGGAGTAAGCGAGCCAGAAAAGAAGAGAAAGATTATTGGTGAGGAATTTATCAGGGTTTTTGAAGAAGAAGCAGAAAAATTTGGCGATGCCCAATTCCTGGTTCAGGGAACCCTTTACTCAGATATAATAGAAAGTGGAACCGACAGCGGCGGGACTATTAAGAGCCACCACAATGTTGGCGGACTGCCAGAAGACATGAAGTTTGGTTTAATTGAGCCCCTGAGACATTTATTTAAGGATGAGGTCAGAAAGGCAGCCCAGGAATTAGGCCTGCCAGAAAACCTGGTTCACCGTCAACCTTTCCCAGGGCCAGGTCTTGCCATAAGAATAATTGGCGATATCACCAAAGAAAGATTGGATACTTTAAGAGATGCCGATGCCATTGTCAGGGAGGAAATTACTAAAGCTGGGCTCTATAAAGAAATCTGGCAATCCTTTGCCATTCTGCCAGCCATTAAATCAGTTGGAGTAAAAAATGATCAGCGGACCTACGCTTATCCCATAGTCCTAAGGGCAGTTAAGAGCGATGACGCTATGACAGCCGAATGGGCCAGACTTCCCTACGAAGTCCTGGAAGCCATTTCCACGAGAATAGTAAGAGAAGTCGACCAGGTAAACCGCGTCGTCTTCGACATAACCCCCAAACCACCCGGCACCATCGAGTGGGAGTAGTATCGAGTGGTTTAGACTCAAACAAAAGGGACGCAACATTCTATCTGAAAATGCATAAATGCGCAGAAAAAGCGTATAAACACATAAATAACGCATAAATATTCAGTAATAACGTAGGAAAGAGGGGCAC
>CAZUPR010000016.1:5121-28259 GCA_964622305.1 uncultured Eubacteriales bacterium | reverse complement strand
ACCTATAAGGCAAAAAATGAAGGCAGAAACAGAACTGCAAAAATTATTTTTTAAATCCTTTCTATGCTATCATAGTTAAAGAAAGGGGATGAATAAATATGAACGATAAAACAGTAGTCTTGAACGCTGATTTGGTTAATTATGATGGGAAGATTGATTTTTCTCAAATTGCTTCTGAGGTGGTTATTTATAATGAAACTCCTGAAGAAAAGATTCTTGAGCGGATTCAGGGCTTTACAGTTGTTGTTACCAAAGAAATGAGACTTACCGGGGATATAATCAGGCAGTTTCCTGATAGTGTAAAAATGATTTGTGAAGCTGGCACCGGTTTCAACAATATCGATATAGAAGCAGTCAGAGACAAGGGGATAATACTAACCAATTTCCCTGCCTACAGCAGCCAAAGGGTTGCCCACACGGTTATTCTCTTTATTTTGAGTCTTGCCAGCTCTATGCAAAAGCAGATTCGAATGCTTGCCCAGGGTAATCAGGATAATTTCTATAAACATCTTATGGTTGATCATGTAGAGGTAAATGACAAAACACTTGGAGTTGTGGGCTATGGGAATATAGGCAAAGAGGTTGTAAAAGTTGCCCAGGCTCTCGGCATGAAAGTTATAGTTTCAAGTAAGAGTCCAAAGACTGATCTTCCAGGGATTCGTTTTACAAGTACAGAAGAGCTTTTTAAAGAGAGTGATTTTATTTCTCTTAATTGCCCTTTAACAGAAGAAACAAAACATCTAATCAATAAGGATAGTCTTTCCACAATGAAAAAGGGAGCATTTGTAATAAACACTGCCCGCGGAGGTCTCATTGATGAAAAAGCTCTGATTCAAGCTTTAAAAGATGGCGTCATTGCTGGTGCTGGCCTCGATGTTCAGGAAATTGAACCACCAGAAAAATCTAATCCTCTCTATGAGATGGATAATGTTATCCTTACTCCTCATATGGGTTGGCGGGGACTTGAAACCAGGCAAAGGCTTCTTTCAATCATTAAAAATAACATTGACGCATTTTCAAAAGGCCAGCCTATCAACCGGGTAGATTAAAATTCTAAAAAAATGATTAAAAATTTTTACTAAAATGGTATTGTTCCCTCATATGGGGACACTACCATTTTTTTTGGTATAATAGAGTATATGATTTGAGGTGCTTATTATGAAAAATAAAAAAAATATAATTCTTGCTGCGTTTTTTCTTGCAGCTATTTTTCTTGGATTTTTTTTAATTAATTCATCAAAGCCTGTTGAAAGTGAGTTTGAAAAACCAGTTAAGATTATGGTTGCCAAAGAAGAAGCAGGCAAAAGTTGGCTTGAATATAGTGGGATTGTAAAGCCTGTTGAAATAAAAAAATATTCTTTTAAACTTTCTGGGGTGCTTAAGGATCTTTTAGTAAGCCAGGGTCAGGAGGTAAGCCCTGGACAAATATTGGCCAGACTTGAGACAAAAGAAGTGGAAATGGGTCTGTCTGCTGCATCCAACAATTTAAAAATTGCCAAAAGTTCCTGGGACTTTTCCCAGGATAATTACCAAAAGATGTTGGCTTTAAAAGAAGCCGGTGGAATCTCTGTCCTTGAACTTGACAGAGCCAGACTTGAAATGGAGAATGCCGAAGCTCTCTACAAAAATGCTCAGATTGATTTTGCCAACAGAAGCTTGAATATGGAGGACTCCATCCTTAAAAGTGACTCTTATGGCTACGTTGCCGAAATCTTAAACCAGGAGGGTGAGCTGGTTGCTTCCGGCTATCCGGTAGTAGTTTTAAGGAGCCTGGAAACTGAGATTACATTTGGCCTGGCAGCTAAAGATTTGTCAAAACTCAAGCAATCAGATCAGCTTCTGCTTGAGTTTGATGGCAAGGAATTTACCGGGCTGGTAAAAAGTATTAGCCAGAATCCAGATGCACAATTAGGTACTTTTCAAACCAAGGTTATATTTAAAATCAAAGATGACCAAGAAACGCCACCGCCAGCAGGAAGCATAGTGAATGTTATGATTCCTTGGGAGGAGGAAATGAACATCTGGATTCCTCTTACAGTTATCCTCAATGATGGGCAGGACTTTGTTTACCTGATGGACAAGGAAATGATAGTCCACAAAAAAACAATTCAAATAGAGAAGCTTAATAAAACAATGGCTGCAGTTTCTGGTTTGAAAGAAAATGATTTTGTAGTTATAGAGGGTTATAAGAATTTACGTGATGGTGACAGGGTGGCAATTAATAACTAATGGGTGAGAGCTATGAGTATGAATTTTCTGAGAAAGATTATTCAAAAAAGAAAAATAACCTTCTTCTTTATCTTTGCCCTTCTTATGGCAGGAGCTTATAATTATTGGCTTATGCCAAAACAGGAGAATCCTCAGATAACTCCACCAGTTGCAAAGGTGTCTGTTATATATCCTGGGGCCTCTCCAGAAGACATGGAAGAGACTGTAACAGTTAAGCTAGAGGATAAAATATCTTCTATTGAAGGAATAGATTATATTGAATCATATTCGCAAAATAGCTATTCAGCAGTTATTGTCTGGCTGGAAACAGGGAGAGATGTTAAGGAGTCCTGGGACCAGTTACGCAAAAAAATGGATGAACTGGAAGCAGATCTGCCTGAAAATGCTCAAAAAATACAAATAGATACGGAAATGGACCGTACAGCTGGTTTTATTATAAGCTTCTCAGGGGAAGACTATAGTTTTGAACAATTGGAATGGTACGCTAAAAGAGCAAAAAAACAGGTGGAGAGTGTTAAGGGAGTTTCATCTGCTGAAATAAATGGGGAGCAAAAAAATCACCTGGAAGTAAAGGTGGATAATGCCCGCCTAAATCAACTCAATCTTTCTATGGCAGAAATTCTGGGCACCCTCCAGGCACAAAACGTTCTCATCCCCGGTGGGGATATATCAGATGGAAAGACTAAAATTCCTGTCTCTACTCCGGGACACTTTACCGATATTAAAGAAGTGGAAAACTTAATTATTGGCATTTCTGAGCAAAGCAGCAATATTCTGCAGCTAAAAGATATTGCAGATATTAAATTGGCTCCAGAAGAAGACCTGCCAAAATATTACTATAATGGTAAAGAGGCTGTTTTTTTAACAGGCTATTTTTTAGAAAATAATAATGTTCTGATAATAGAGAAAGACCTTAAGAAGGTTCTTACTGCTATCAAAGAAGATTTGCCTGTAAATATAAATATGGATTTTGTTTTAAATCAGCCTCAGGAAATAAGAAAATCTGTTAACAATCTAATGTTAAATCTTCTCGAAGGTATGCTTTTTGTTACGATTGTAGTTTTTATCGGGATGGGCTTACGTAATTCTTTGGTGGTTGCTTTAGCTATTCCTTTTTCCATAATCTTGTCCTTTTCAGTTATGAGGCTTATAAATTTGCAAATCCATCAGATTTCCATTGCTGGTTTCATCATCGCCCTGGGTATGCTGGTCGACAATGCTATTGTAATTAGTGACTCTATCCAGCTTAGAATTGATGCTTTTGAAGATAAACTTGAGGCTTGTGTTGGTGGGGTTAAAGATGTTGCCCTGCCAGTATTTACGGCTACAGCAACAACAGTGGTTGCTTATCTGCCACTTTTGACCCTTCCTGGCATTGCAGGAGAATATGTCAGAAGTGTTCCTCAAATTGTTATTATCACTTTAATTGCCTCCTACTTGACGGCTATAATCTTTACTCCACTTATGGCTTATCTTTTTTTTACTAAAAGCTCAGAGAAAAATTATGGAGATGGACTCTTAGAGGCCTTTAAAAAGATGTCCTTTTGGGGGATGGCTAACAAAAAGAAGATTATTTATTTTTCCTTGGCTTCCTTGCTTATATCCTTGCTTGTTGCCTTTTCTTTACCCCTGGTTTTCTTTCCAAAAGCAGATAAAAATATAGTTTATGTAAATATTAAATCTGAAGCAGCTGTTGATCTTGTCAAAACAGTTGAATTGACCAGGTATGTTGAAGAAGTGATGGCTTTACAGGAAGAGACAATTTATACTGCTGCTTCGGCCGGAGAAGGGTTGCCAAAATTTTTTATTACTTTACCTGGTTTTATCCAGGCGCCTGACACTGGTCAGGTTATGGTAGCCTTGGATTTGAAAAAGGGAAAAAGATTTAAGAACAATACAGAATTTGTAGAAGCAATGCAGAATTTTTTTGACAGAAATGTTTCGGCTGGAGTTGTAACAGTTAAGGAACTTGAACAGGCAGAACCATCTGAGGCACCAATAATTGTAAGGTTGACCGGTTCAGACAAAGACGATCTGAAAAACACTTCAGTATATATTCAAGGTCTCCTGGGGGAGATAGCCGGCAGCTTTAAAGTTACCGATGATGCCCAGGATAAACGATACCAGTATAAGGTTGATATTGATACTATCAAAGCTTCGGCCTACGGTCTGACTCACTATGATATTCAAAATGAAATAAATATAGCCCTTAACGGCCGCAGTATAAGTGGACTTAAAATGGCCGATTCAACTAATTACGATATTTTGCTAAAAGGAAATTTGAAGGATATTGAAGATTTACAAAATATGCAGATAAAATCTTCCATAACAGGCCAAAAGATTCTTTTAAGGAATGTTGCTTCTATCTCTGCGGAAAGCCAGCTTCCAGTCATTAAAAGATATAACCGTGAAAACAGCATTAATGTTTTGGCTGATGTAAAGCTGGGCTATAGTGCAGTTGATATTCAAAACAGCCTGCAGACAAAAATCGCATTCAGTGATTTTGATAAGGATATATCTATAAGTTATTCGGGCGAAAAAGATAATATTATTAAGTATTTTGGCGGATTAGGCGTGGCAGCTATTTTCGCTTTTGTGGGGATCTATATTATCATGATGCTGCAGTTTTCTTCTATGCTGCAGCCTTTGATTATCATGATTTCTATACCATTTTCAATTATAGGCTCTGCCCTGGGACTTTTTATCTTTCGTCAGCCTTTGTCTTTTACAGCGCTTTTAGGAGTTGTTAGTCTTCTTGGCGTAGTAATTAACAATGCAATTATTTTATTGGATTATATTAACTCAGAAAGAAAACTTGGCATGAGGATAGAAGAAGCCTGTAAGAGTGCTGTCGAAAAAAGGGTCAGACCCATTCTTCTAACAACCATTACAACAATTTTAGGCCTGATTCCACTTATCTTTAGTGGTACACTTTTTGTTCCCATGGCAGTAGCCCTTATGTCGGGCCTTGCAGTCTCAACGCTTTTAACTCTGATAATAGTACCAGTTGTTTATTCGCTTGTTTATAGTAAAAGGGAGGAATTAAATGAAAAGGCAGCAAATGGAAGAACTTGAGAAAAAAAGACTGGCTCCTTACGCTTCTTTTTCGGCAGAGAGCCTGGGCAGGGAATATATAGAGGAAGAAGATTCACTAAGGACAGCCTATATGAGAGACCGGGACAGGATTATCCACTCCAAGGCTTTTCGCAGACTAAAGCACAAAACTCAGGTATTTATTGCCCCTGGCAGTGATCATTTCCGAACAAGGCTAACTCATACTTTGGAGGTATCCCAGATAGGGCGAACTATAGCCAGGGCCCTTTCATTAAATGAGGACCTTACAGAGGCAATAGCCCTGGCCCATGATGTTGGTCACACTCCTTTTGCTCACGCTGGGGAAGAAGTTCTTAATAATCTTATGCCCCAAGGTTTCAGGCATAATCATAATAGTGTAAGAGTGTTAACAAGGATTGAAAGAAAATCAGATTCCTACCCTGGTCTCAATTTGACCAGAGAGGTTTTAGATGGCGTTTTGCATCATAGTGGTTTTGCCAAAGCAAAAAAGGAGGCAGCAAGCCTGGAAGGTCAGGTTATCCGCCTGAGTGATAAAATTGCCTATGTTCAGCATGATATTGATGATGCTGTAAGGGCAGGGGTTTTGGCAGAAAAAGATTTGCCCAGGGCAGCTATAGAGGTTCTTGGCATTAGCCATGGTCAAAGGATAGATGCTCTTGTAAATGATACAATTGATTGGTCGGCAGGACTTATAGAAGCAGGCCAAATGAAAATTTCTTTAAGTCCGGCTTTTAATGAGGCCTTGATTGACTTAAGGTCTTTTATGTTTGAAGAAGTCTACCTTGGCAAGGTTTGCCAGGAAGAGAGAAAAAAGGCTACAGAAATTATCGAATTTCTTTTTAAATATTATTATAAAAATATTGATTCTTTACCAGAATTTTATAAAGAGATTGCTATTGAAGAAGGCAAAGAACAAGGAGTGGCAGATTATATCTCAGGAATGAGCGATATTTTTTGCGTAAATACTTATAAGGAACTGGGAGCTGATTAAAACGACTGGGAATAATAATTACATTGACCAAGCAAAAATTCAGGAAATCCTGGACCGGATTAATATTACAGACTTGATTTCAGGCTATGTTAATTTAAAGAGAACAGGCAGTAACCATAAGGGCCTTTGTCCCTTTCATTCCGAAAAAACACCCTCTTTTGTTGTCTCCGAAGGCAAACAAATTTTTCATTGTTTCGGCTGCAATATGGGAGGCAATGCTCTTAAATTTTATATGGAAATAGAGAGTAAAAGCTTTCCTGAGGCTGTGAGAGACCTGGCCGAAAGGTATGGAGTAGAAATAGAAGAAAGAATGGTTAGCAAGGAAGAAGAGGCCCGGCGAAAGAGCTACAAAAGATATTTAGCCATAAATAAATTAGCGGCTGAATATTTTAAACATGAGCTCCATAAGAGTAAGGGTGGCCGTGAGGCTCTGGACTACTTGCGAAAAAGGAAACTGGATGATGAGCTAATTGGCTCTTTTAATTTAGGCTGGGCACCTGATGATTGGCAAAGCTTAAAAAACATGATGAACAGCAAAAAAGTTAGTGATCAAGAGCTTTATGCTCTGGGACTCCTAAGTAAAAATCAGGAGAGTGGCCGTTATTTTGATAAATTCAGGGGCAGAATTATTTTTCCCATTCAGGATGTGAATAATAATTTCATTGCCTTTGGTGGCAGATTAATTGCTGATGGCCAGCCTAAATATCTAAACTCACCCGACACTCCGGTATACAATAAAGGGCATCATCTTTATGGACTTAATCAGGCAAAACTGGAGATAAGGAATAAAGACTGGTCTTTACTGGTTGAGGGTTATATGGATGTTTTAATATGTCATCAATTTGGTATAAGGAATGCAGTGGCTTCTTTAGGGACAGCTCTTACCAGCGATCAGGCTCGTCTCTTACAGAGGTATTCAATAGATTGTAAGCTTGCCTATGATGGTGATGATGCAGGGAGGCAGGCGGCAATACGGGCCTTTGGAATCTTAGCAGAGGCAGGCATGAAGGTTGAAGCCCTTCAGTTCCCTGCAGGTGCTGATCCGGATGATTATTTGCAAAAAGAGGGTGCTGAAAAATTTGGTCAGCTCCTTGAAAAGGCTCTGCACCCTATAATATTTAGACTGGATTTTCTTTTACCTAAAGGGGAAATAAGTCTGTCAGAAAAAAATAAAATTTTAGCAGAACTCGCCCCGGATCTTTTCAAGGTAAAAAGTACAATCATGAAAGATTATCTGATCAGGGAGATTTCGGCCCGTCTTTCTATTCAAGAGGACCTAATTCGTTCTGAGCTCAATTTGCTCTACAGGAGCAGAAGGGGGCAGGCAAAAATTCAGCCGCCAGAAGAAAAAAAGGCCAGAAGAAAACCAGTCCATTATAACAAAGAATATTCTTTTATCTTACAAAAAATAAAGGAAAAACCAGAGTTGGCAGAGAAGGCTGAAGAACTTGGAGGTCAGGATCTTTTTCCAGGACAATTAAAGGAAGTATATGAAATCTTTACTAATGGAAGTAATTATGATATAATAAAAAATCCTGGCAATACGCATGAAGACTTAATTTCTGGGATCATGCTTCAAGAATTTGATTATGAAAATGACGAAAAAGCTTTTTTTGAAATTCTAACTAAGATGGTTTGTCTAAAGCTCGATCGTGAGTGTGAAGATAAACAAAAACAATTAATAGAATCAGAAAAAAGAGATGACGTCCAGGAAATGGAAGCTTTGCTTTTAGAAATTAATGAAATAATAAAAAATAAAGATCGCATTAGAAAGGGGCTATTTAGTTGAAAGAAGAATTGCAAGCAATAAAAGGTTTTGCCGAGTTTTTTGAAAAGGCCAAAAAAGAAAAAACCGTAACTCAAAAAGAATTTGAGGATAAATTCGAAAAAACAGATCTCAGCCCTGAACAAATAGAAGATATGATAGAATTTCTGGCCGAACATGATATTGAAATTCTGGACACAGATGAAGACGAAGAAATTCTGGAACATGATGTTGATTCCGATGATGAAGAGGAAGAAAAGGTTGACCTCTCTATTCCAGAAACTGTATCAGTAGATGACCCTGTTCGCATGTATCTAAAAGAAATAGGCAGGGTTGACCTTTTAACTGGTGAGGAAGAAGTTGAGCTGGCAATCCGTATGGAAGCCGGGGATGAAGAGGCAAAAAGAAAACTCTGTGAGGCTAACCTGAGATTAGTTGTGAGTATAGCTAAAAGATATGTTGGCCGGGGCATGTCCTTTCTTGACCTCATTCAGGAAGGAAACTTGGGTCTTATTAAAGCTGTAGAAAAATTTGACTACACCAAGGGTTTCAAGTTCTCCACTTACGCTACCTGGTGGATAAGGCAGGCTATTACCAGAGCTATCGCTGACCAGGCCCGTACAATCAGAATCCCTGTCCACATGGTAGAAACAATTAATAAATTAGTTAGGGTCCAAAGGCAACTCCTTCAAGAACTGGGCCGTGAACCTTTCCCTGAAGAAATTGCCAAAGAAATGGATATTACAGAAGAACGTGTACGTGAAATTATGAAAATCGCCCAGGAGCCTGTTTCTTTGGAAACCCCAATAGGTGAAGAAGAAGACAGTCATCTGGGAGACTTTATTGAAGATGAAGATGCCCTGGCACCTGCTGACAGCGCTTCCTATGTTCTTTTAAAAGAGCAACTTGAAGAGGTCTTGGAATCTCTTACAGACAGGGAAAAAAAGGTTCTTAGATTGCGTTTTGGTCTTGATGATGGCCGGGCAAGAACACTGGAAGAAGTAGGCAAACAATTTGGAGTTACAAGAGAGCGAATTCGTCAAATTGAAGCGAAAGCCCTAAGGAAGCTCAGACATCCTTCCAGAAGCAAAAAATTAAAGGATTACTTAGATTAAACAAATTATTCTTGACAGTGCTGCGGATGGCATATATAATAACTAATGTTGTTACATTATGGGCCTATAGCTCAGCGGTAGAGCCCCCGGCTCATAACCGGGTGGTCCCTGGTTCGATCCCAGGTGGGCCCACCATCCATAATACTCTTAAGAATATGGCGCGTTGGAGAAGCGGCTTAACTCACCAGCCTTTCACGCTGGCATTCACGGGTTCGAATCCCGTACGCGTCACCATATTTCGGGCGATTAGCTCAGCTGGGAGAGCGCTTGCCTTACAAGCAAGATGTCGGCGGTTCGATCCCGTCATCGCCCACCATTAATCATCAGACGAAACTCTGATGATTTTTTTATCAGCAAAAAAAGGTGATTTGATGAAAATTTCAGAAAGATTAAAAAGAATAGCTTCCTGGGTTCCTGAGGGTGCAGTCCTGGCAGATATTGGTACTGACCATGCCTATTTACTAAAATATCTCTTGGACGAAGAGAAAATATCAAAAGCTTATGCTTGCGACCTGAATAAAGGACCCCTTGAATTTGCCAGAAAAAACTTATATAAATATATTGAAAATGGCCAGGCAGAAATTTGCCAGGGTTATGGACTTAGGGCTCTGAAAAAAGAATATGAGGTTAATAGCCTTGTTCTTGCCGGTATGGGAGGCAGCCTCATGGTTAAGATTCTTGAGGAAGATAAAGACATTCTTTCCGGAGTTGAGAATTTGGTTTTATCACCTAATAATGCCTGGGAAAGACTGAGAAAATATTTGGTTGAGCATGGTTTACAAATTATCCAGGAAGATTTACTCTTGGAAGAGGGGCGTTTTTACCCTATAATAATTGTTAAGAAAGGGGAAAATGAAAGTTTAAACTCCTGGCAACTTTGGCTGGGACCGAGACTTTTAGAAAAAAAAGATCCTCTTTTGAAAGAATTTTATGAACACAACAGAAGCAAAGCTTATGCAAAAGATAGTGAATATTGGGTAGAAATGGGCAGGTATTTAGATGAGTCTCAGAGTAGCTGAAATAATAAGAAAAATTGAAGAATGGGTTCCAGGCAAGTATGCTGTGAAAAATGATAAAATTGGCTTGCTTACAGGCTCAAGGAACCAGGAAGTTAAAAAGATTTTGGTCAGTCTTGATTTAAACCAGGAGGTTTTGCAAGAGGCAATTGACCAGGGGGCAGAGATGATCTTTACCCACCACAATCCTTTTTACGCAACCCTTACTTCTTTTAGCTCAGATTCTCCCAAGGGTAGTTTACTTAAGGGGCTTATAAAAAATGATATTGCCCTTTATGTTGCCCATACTAACCTTGATTCAGCACATGGAGGGGTAAATGATGTCCTGGCTGATCTCTTAAATTTAAAAAACACTTCAATCCTTTCTTCAGGCTGGAGAGAAAAATATATAAAACTTGCTGTAAATCTTCCTCTAGAGTACGAGGGGAGGGTAAGAGAAGCGCTTGCCCAAGCCGGGTCTGGCCATATAGGAAATTATTCTGATTGCAGTTTTCACATAAGTGGCCAAGGCTACTTTAAACCTTTACAGGGAACAGAACCTTTTTTAGGTAAACTTGAAGAACTGACAAAAGTAGATGAAGTAAAAATTGAGACTATTGTAAGTACAGAAAAGCTGGAAGGGGCTATTAAGGCTATGCTGGAAGTCCATCCCTACGAGGAACCAGCTTATGATATTATACCTCTTTACAATGAAGGCAAAAAAGTTGGCCTGGGAAAGATAGGCTACCTGCAAGAACCAACAAGTTTAGAAGACTTTCTTGGCAAAGTTCAGGAAGCCTTGCATTTAGATACCATTAAACATACAGGCAATTTAGATAGCCTGGTTTATAAGATTGCCCTATGTGGAGGCTCAGGTATGGATTTTTACCAGGAAGCCCTGCGTAAGGGGGCAGACCTTTACCTTACCGGGGATGTTAAGTATCACGATGCCCAGGATGCCAAAGATTTAGGCTTAATAGTAGTAGATGCTGGTCACTATGGAAGCGAAAGACCAGTAGTAGAAAAGGTAAGTAAATTTTTACAACTTAACTTCGTAAATGAAGTGGAAGTTTTAGTATCAAAAATTAATACAAACCCATTTGTTTATTTTAAAGGATAGGTAAATTTTTACCTGTCCTTTTTTATTTTTATAAAGGAGTGTTTTCTTATGGATATGAAAATGTACAGCCTCCAGCTTTTGGAGAAAGAAAAAGAGCAAATTATCAATAAAAAAGAAGAAGATGAAAAAAGAAAAAATTTACAAGCAGAAAAAAGATCCATTGAGGCAGAAATTAAAGCTTTTAAGGCTGATAAAGAAGAAGTTGATCAGCTTCAAAAAATGATTAAAAAGAAAGAAGATGAAGATGCTCTTTTAGTGGAAGAAATAGCAAGAAAAGAAAAGGATCTCTATCAAAATTCTAAGGCTAATTTTAAAGAGTTAGAGTCTATAAAAGAAAACATTGAAGAGTTAAAGGAACTACTGAGAAACAATGAAGAAAAATATTTGGAAATGGTTGCTCAGGCAGAAAAAAAAGAAGAAGAACTATCCAGAGAAAGAGAAAATATTAAAGAAAAGAAGCTTGATTTTAATAATAAGATAAAAGATTTTCAGGAAAGGGAAAAAGAGAATCAACTTTTATTGGCAGAAAAAGAAAAAGGAATAGAAGATTTTGCTTCACAATTATCTGAGGAAAATTATAACAAATATAAAGCCATGATGAAAAAATATCCTGGCTCAGGAATTGCTGTAATTGAGGACAAGGGTAAATGTTCACATTGCAGATTAGAGGTTTCTGTAGTAAAATTAAGGGCAGTAGAGAATGGAGATATCACCTATTGTGACAATTGTTCCAGGCTACTGGTAGGTAAAAAAGAAAAAATTAAGTAAGTTGGATGATCGCTGAAGAAATTCAGAGGAAAGTCCGGACACCAGAGGGCAGGGTGCTGGTTAACGGCCAGTGAAGGTGACTTTAAGGATAGTGCCACAGAAAATATACCGCCGGTTTTCCGGTAAGGGTGCAACGGTGCGGTAAGAGCGCACCAGGGCTTAGGCGACTAAGCTGCTAGGTAAACCCCACCTGGTGCAAGACCTGGTAGAGAAGCATATGGGGTTGCCCGTCCCGCTTCCGGGTAGGTTGCTAGAGGTAAAAGGTAACTTTTATCCCAGACAGATGATCATCAAGACAGAATCCGGCTTACAGACTTAGTTAATTTCTCTTTATAAATTTTAAAAGAGCCTTGTTGCCGGTGGTAATAAGGCTTTTTTAGATTTTCAAATATTTACATATTATTTAAACTAAAGAATTGAAAATTTTCTATTTCTTATCATATTATTTAAAGTATAGGAAACTAATAGTGGAGGTAAAAAAATGAAAAAAATTCTAGCATTTCTTTTAATTTTGTCCTTAGTCTTTTTTGCAGGTTTTGGTTGTAAAAAAAATGACCAGAAAGGCCAGGATCTAGTTGATCCAGACCCAAAGCAAGAAGAGGTTACCGATAAGGATAAAGATGATTCTAAAAAAGACACTGAAGAAAACAATTCTGAGCAAAAAGAAGGGGAATCCAGAATCCATCTTTTCCCGGAAGCTTCTGAGGGCAGGTTTACAGACAGTCAAATTAAATTTGGGATTAACAGAGAAAGAGTTTACAGCCTAATGGGAGAGCCAGAAGAGATTATGCCCTGGCAAGGTGCCGACCTCTATGTTTATGGTAATTTTGGAGTTTACATGGATCCGGATACAGAAGAAGTTATTGGCCTAACTGCAGGCCAGGGATATAAAACTTATGGTGTAGAAATAGGAATGACTGAAGATGAAATCCGTTCAGTCTTAGGGCAGCCCGATAGTTCTGGCGATATTACAGAAAGTGGCTTTTATGGCATTGATTATGATGCTGGCGACTATGTAATAGCTTTTGAGTTTCTTGAGCCCGGCCAGGAGTCAATAGGAGTTACTATTTATAATTACTTTAATTATAAAGGGGAATAAAAAATCATGAAAAAAATAATGATTATTGAAGATGATGTAAATATCAGCGAACTCTTAAAACTCTATCTTGAGAAAGAGGGATTTCTCTGTAGCAGTTATACCAGCCCCCTGGAGGCTTTAAAGAACCTTAACCAGGAAAATCCTGATTTGATTCTTTTAGATATCATGCTTCCAGAAATGGATGGCTACGATGTTATTAAGATTATAAGAAAAGAAAAAAATCTGCCTGTTATTATGCTTACAGCAAAGGGAGAAACCTTTGATAAGGTTCTGGGGCTTGAGCTTGGTGCAGATGATTATATAGTTAAGCCTTTTGATCCCAAGGAAGTTTTGGCCAGAATAAAGGCAGTAATCAGAAGAACTTCTGGAAAGCCTGCTGAAAAAGATGAAAAAATTATTGAGCTGCCAGAGCTCCTTATAAATATGAACAATTACACAATTACCTACCAGGACAGGATTTTAGAAATTCCGCCCAAGGAAATTGAATTACTCTTTTTTTTAGCCTCAAATTCCAACAAAGTTTTCACCAGAGAACAGCTTTTAAGCAATGTTTGGGGATATGATTATGAGGGCGAAACCAGGACAGTAGATGTTCACGTTAAGAGATTAAGAGAAAAATTTGAAGGCAATCACAACTGGGAAATAAAAACAGTTTGGGGAATTGGCTATAAGTTTCAGATAAATTAAAAAGCAGTTACTGGGTGGTAGAGCTATGAAAAAGTTTTTTTCCAGGTTCATTATAATCAACTTAATTATAATATTTTTTTCTTTTTGGTTTTTTAATCAATATATCGTAAGTGAAATGACTAATTATCTGATGGAAAAGAAAGAAGAAGCCTTGATTAACCAATCCCAGCTAATTGGCAGAGAATATCATAAATTCCTTAATGAAGGGATTTTAAAATATGAAGATCTTGTCAGTGAATTTAATGCAATGGAGAGATTTTTAGATACCAAAATTGGTATCGTTAGCAGAAGCGGTGAACTATTTACCGCTTCTTCAAATTTTGAGCCCTTAAAAGCAAGCAAGTATTTTACAGAAGATGACTTGGCTAAGGTTTTTGAGGGCAATATTATCATTAAAAAAAGCAGTCCTTTTTCTAAAAAAGGCAATAACTTTATGCTTTCAGCCTACCCTTTGACTTTCTATGACAAAACCCATTTTGCCCTTATCATGGACGCATCTCTGCCAGACATAGAAAATGCTGTAAAAAAAATAAACAGCATCAGTATTATTGCTGTTCTTTTTTTAACAGGGATTTTTTTCCTGGTCAATCTTTTTATTGTTAAAGGACTTCATGACAGTATTGAAAAGATAAACAAAGGAATTAAGGAGATTACTAAGGGCAATTTTGAGGAAACTATCAGCCTATACAGAGATGATGCTCTGGGAGGCCTGGCCCGTAACTATAACAGCATGACAGCTGATTTAAAAAAGTATGAAGAGATGAGAAAAAATTTTATTTCCAATCTAAGCCATGACATGAGAACACCTCTAACTTCGATAACCGGTTTTGTACAGGGAATTAAAGACGGTACGATTGCAGAAAAAGACAGGGATAAATATCTTGATATTGTTCTTGATGAATCAAAAAGGTTAATCAAAATGACCAATGATATATTAGATCTTTCCAATATTCAGGCTGGTGGCATGACCTTTAAGATGGAATACTTTGATCTGAATGGGACAGTTCTTAACGTGCTGGAAAGTTTAGAGAGGAATATTTTAGATAAAGAAATTGACCTTTCCTTAAATTTCCAGGAAGGAATGCCAGATGCCTGGGGAGATGAGTTAAAAATACAAAGAGTAGTTTATAATCTTATAGATAATGCTATTAAATTTTCTCATCAGGAAGGCAAGATTATCATTAACACCTATAGTAAAAATCAAAAAGTATATTTTTCAATAGCTAATTTTGGTGAAATAATAACCCTGGATGGCCTGCCTCAGGTTTTTAACCGTTTTACAAAACTTGATGAGTCCAGGGGTAAAGAGAAAACTGGCTCTGGCTTAGGCCTATCTATTGTAAAAGAAATTTTAAAAGGCCACGATGAAGATATTTATGTAGAAAGTTCTGAAAAAACAGGAGTCATTTTTACATTTAGTTTAAAGGGTGGAGAGAATGTCAGACATTAATTTAGAGAAGCATTGCAAGGAAAAAAAATCAAATGCTTTTAAAAAGACTCTTTTGATTCTTTTTCTTGTAGCCCTGGCAGCTTTCTTCTTTGGGCTTGGTTTAGGTTTGTCTAAAAAGATTCTGAATCCAGCCAGTCAGCCAAAAGATGATGAAGAAGAGATTGCCGCCCAAGAAAAAATAATTGAGTATCCATTTGTTGAAAATAATATAAGTATTATCTTTGAAGACTTATCAAAATCAGTTCTTGCTGTCAATGCGCCAGGAATCTCACAAGGTTCGGGAGTTATTATCGACGAAGATGAAAATGACTTTATTATAATTACCAATTACCATGTTATCGAAGGAGCGCAAGAGATTTTAATAACATCCGAAGAGGAATGGACTGAAGAAGCCCAGATAAAAGGTTATGACCGGTCAACCGACCTGGCTTTTATCACTGTAGCCAAAGAAAATCTTTCAGCAAATACAAAGTTGTTTTTAAAGCCGGCCAAGCTTGGTAACTCAGATAACTTAAAAGTTGGCGAAAAAGTTTTAGCTATTGGCAGTCCACTTGGCTATAAAAATACTGTTACAGATGGAATTATCAGTGGACTTCAAAGAAGTTTGCTCTATTCTGACAGGAGGCTTAGCCTTATTCAGACAAATGCTGCCTTTAACCCTGGTAATTCCGGAGGAGCCTTAGTTAACATGCGCGGTGAGGTTATTGGCATAAATGCTGTTAAGCTTTATGGCAACGAACTTGAAGGGATTGCCTTTGCTGTTCCGGTAAATAAGGCTAAAGAAGTTTATGAAGAAATTTTAGAAAAAGGCTATGTAGCCCGTCCTTTCCTTGGTATTATCGGATCAGATTTTATCAATACTGAAGGGGAGGGCCTTGGATCCTTGCCTGGTGTTCTGGTCAGAGGAGTTGTTGAAGACAGCGCCGCTTTTGAAGCAGGCATTCGCGAGGGAGATCTTATCTTAGAATTTAACCTTGTAAATACTGTAAGTATGGAGGCTTTGCAGGAGGCAATTGAAAAAACAAAAATTGACCAGGAGATAGGCTTGGTTATTTTTAGAAAAGATATAGGTGAGCTGGATATAAAAGTAAAAATCAGAGAAAGACAATAAAAAAGGGGCCTTGGGCCCCTTAATTTCTGTGTCCTAAGTGTTCAACTCCCTGTATCAGGATTGAGGAGACGTGCTCATCATCCAGAGAATAGAAGACCTGTTTACCATCTTTACGGTTTTTAACTACCTTGTTTTGTCTTAAGATTTTAAGTTGGTGTGAAATAGAAGACTGACTCATTTCCAGCGACTGGGCCAGATCATTAACGCAGAGCTCCCGATCCATAAGGCAAAAAATTATTTTAAGACGGGTAGAATCTCCAAAAAGTTTAAAAAAATCAGATAAATCATAAATAAATTCTTCATCATAATCTCTTAGAGTCATATGCAAGTCTCCTTTAAATTATTCTTTATCTATCTTACCTTTACTGATAGAATATTTCTAGATGAATCTTCCAGGGAGGTAGTTTATCGTGTCCTTAAATATTGTAATAATTGGTGGGGTTGCAGCCGGAATGAGTGCAGCCAGTAAAATCAGACGCTTAAATAAAGAAGCTCAGATTGATGTTTACACTCAGGAAAACCATATTTCTTATGCAGCTTGTGGTATTCCCTACTATCTTAGTGGGCAAACCAAGGATTTACAAGATTTAGTTGCAAGAACTTATGAAGAATTTAAAGCTTCTGGAATAAATGTTCATTTAGAGCACGAGGCTATTGATTTATATCCGGAAAAGAAAGAAGTCCTTATTAAATCAAAAGATGGCCAATTTATGAAAAAATATGACAAAGTCCTTTTAGCAACAGGTGCATCAGCCAGACTTTTTGATTTTCCTGGCAGGGATTTAAAAAATATTTTCACTCTAAGAAATCTGACAGATGGCCTTGCAATTAAAGAAGCCCTGGACAAAGGAGTAAAAAAAGCCCTTATAGTGGGCGCTGGTTATATTGGGGTTGAAATGACAGAAACCTTTAAAGAGCTTGGAATTGAAACTGTTATTGTTGAAGCTGCTGACAGGGTTCTGGTCAATTTTGATATGGAAATCTCTAATTTTGTAAAGAAACATCTGGAAGAAGAGGGAGTAGAAGTTCTCCTTAATCAAAGGGTAGAGTCTTTTGAAGGCCAGGAAGGCTATGTTAAGAGGGTAATAACAGAAAGTGGTCCTATAGACTGTGATTTGGTTCTTTTAACTCTGGGATCAGTTCCCAATAGTGGTCTGGCTCAAAGAGCAGGCATAGAATTAACAAAAGAAAGAGCTATTCTGGTTAATGAATATATGGAAACCAGTCATCCGGATGTATATGCAGCTGGTGACTGTGCCAGCCATTGGCATATTGTAAAAAAGAAAAATGCTTATATACCATTGGGAACTACAGCCAATAAACAAGGCCGGACAGCAGGAAGTAATATGGCAGGGGGCCGGGAGAGTTTTTCTGGTATAGTAGGAACAGCTATTACAAAAATCAGCAAATTGGGCATTGCCCGTACTGGTCTTTCAAAAAAAGAGGCTGAGGAGGAAGGGCTTGAGGCAGTAGAAGTCTTTATAGAGGCTTTTGATATTGCCAGATACTACCCCGATCAGAGACCTGTAATAATTAAGCTGATTGCTGATAAAGAAAGTAAAAAACTTATTGGGGCTCAAATTGCCGGTGAAAAATCTTTTGCCAAAAGAATTGATGTCTTAGCCCTGGCTGTACAAAATGGCATTAAAGTCCAGGATTTGGCTGCAAGTGATTTAGCCTACGCTCCTCCATTTGCGCCTGTCTGGGATCCATTTTTAATAGCTGCAGGTATTTTAAAAGATAAGCTTGAAGACTAAAAGGGGGAAATAAATTGTTTGGAAAACGTTTTACCGTAAATTTATCTGGTGATTCACATCAACTTCTTTATATAATTGATGATTTCTTAAAGAAAAATGGAATATCCTATATTAATCAGGTGGAGCCGACCAAGCTTAGAGGCTATGGCGATGCTGGTATGGGAATCTTTGAAATTGAAAAAAGAAGAGACCGTGAAAAACAGCTAAAATTATATGTAGAAACAAACTCACCAATAAGTGCAGATATTTTGGAGAACTTAATTCTTAATGCACTTGAGTATATGGAAGAAAATAGTCTTTTCGATGCTGAAGAAGTTGAGCAAAAGAAAGAAGCTCTGGTTCTGGAGGTCGAAGAAAAAGAACAAGTTCATTGTGAACATGACCTTGTCCACCTAAAAGATGAAGAATTTTTAGGTTTGGATATTTCTGTTTTTCTTTGCCAAAAGTGTAATAAATTAGAATTTTATAAAAAGAATATCTGAGGTGGGTTATGCTAAAAAAGTCAGCCATTTTCCTTCTGATTGCCGTACTTTTCTTTGCCAGTGCTTGTGGTGGAAAAGAAAAGGCAAAAGATAAGCCAGAGATCTTGGAAGAAGAAATCATAGAAGAGATTGAAGAAGAGCCTTTTGTTAAAGAGTTTGAAGGAAGCTTTATTGTTTCCGTAGATAATCATATCAATGCCTATCCACAATCTGGTCTGGACAAGGCCGATATGGTCATTGAGTTAATGGCAGAGGGTGGAGTAACCCGCTTCCTGGCTTTTTTTGATTCCTATCATGCAGAAAAAATTGGTCCGGTTAGAAGTGCCCGTTACTATTTTGCTGAAATCGTAAAAGGATATCCATCTGCTTTTGCCCACGCTGGTGGAAATGCCGATGCTTTGGCCTTGATTCCACATTTGAAAATAATGGATTTAGATGAAATATATAACTCAGGAGCCGCTTTTGTCAGAACCAAAGACAGAAAGCCACCTCATAATCTTTATACATCAACCGAGATGATGCTAAAACATTCTAAATCAAAGGGTTTTGCCATTAAAGATCTTGAGGGGCTGCCCCTTGGACAGGCGCCAGAGATAGAGAATCAGGCAGCTCAGAGCGCCCATATTATTGATATTCCCTACACCAATACTAAATACTATTATCACTCAGTAACCTATACTTATGAGGATGGAAATTACTATCGTTATGTTAACGGTAAGAAATTTGAAACAGCTGATGGTGTAAGGATTGCCCCTGCCAACCTTATTATAATGGAAATACCCAGCAGAACAGTTGTGAAGGAAGAAGTTCAGTCAGAAATGAATGTTCTTGGTCAGGGTAAGGCTAAGTTTTTCAGGGATGGAATAGTTTATGAGGGGACATGGAAAAAAGAAAAAACAAGTGATCCATTTACCTTTTATCAGGAGGGTCAGCTTATGAATTTTAAAGAAGGACAAACCTGGATTCAAGTTGTTCAGGCTTTAAATACAGTAAAAATTAAGGGGGATGAAAATGCAGGCACAGGATCATCACCAACATCATCAACAGAATCATCAACACCAGCAACAAGCGGAAAATCATAAGGAGCATCATGAACACTCAGGCCATGATCATTCTCATCATGAAGAAGATTTTAAAAAGAGGTTTTTTGTAACTTTAATTTTATCCTTACCTCTTGTTTTTCCTTTACCCTTAAATCAATATCTTGTCTTTGTTTTGGCCTCCCTAATTTATTTTTATGGAGGACTTCCATTTTTTAAAGGTGGGAGCGAAGAAATAAAAAACAAAAGGCCTGGAATGATGACACTCATTGCTTTTGCAATTAGCGTCTCTTATTTTTACAGTACTTTGGTGACTTTTACCAATATTGGTGGCCAGCCAATATTTTGGGAGCTGGCAACCCTAATTCTTATTATGCTTTTAGGACACTGGATAGAAATGCGGTCTGTTTCTGGTACCTCACATGCTATAAATGCTTTATCTGAACTTATTCCTGAGAAGGCTATTCTCCTTCTTGAAAATGATAGACAGGTTGAGATACCAGCAAGCGAAATCCATAAAGGTATGCGCCTTTTAGTAAGAGCTGGTGACCGCCTGCCCGCTGATGGCTTTGTCTTTGCTGGACAATCTTTTATAGATGAATCGCTAATAACAGGAGAAAGTATGCCTCAGGAAAAGAAAGAAGGAGACAGGCTTATTGGCGGCTCTATTAATGGAGACGGCAGGCTGGAGCTTATGGTTGATAAGGAAAGAGGAGATTCCTACTTATCACAGGTTATAAGGATGGTTGAGGAAGGGAAGGGACAAAAAACAAAAACAGAGAATTTAGCCGACAAGGCAGCAGGCTTTCTATTTTATATTGCCTTTACCACAGGCAGTATAACTTTTCTGGCCTGGAAAGCTCTTGGTGCCGACTTAAGTTTTGCACTTGAGAGAATGGTAGCAGTCATGGTTATAGCTTGTCCTCATGCCCTAGGCCTGGCAATTCCTTTAGTTATTGCTGTTTCCTCTGGTATAACAGCCAGGAAAGGTCTTTTGGTAAAAAATAGAGACAACTTTGAAAATGCTAAGGATATTGATTGTCTCGTTTTTGATAAAACAGGCACCCTGACCAAGGGAGCCTTTGCCGTTACAGAAATAATTCCCCAGGGTGATTTCTCAGAAGAAGCTTTGATGTCTAAAGCAGCCAGTTTAGAGGCCTCATCTTCCCATCCTCTTGCTAAGGGAGTTATGAGATATATCTCTGAAAATAGGATTGACTATAAGGAAGCCAATCAAGTTACCAATCTTCCGGGAACCGGTATAAAAGCTCTTATTGATGGAGTTAATTATTTGGCAGCAAGCCCAAAATATTTAAAAGATAACAATATTTCCTGGCCGGAAGAAAAATACAAGGAATTAACCAGTCAGGGAAAAACTGTAATTTTTATTATTTTAGAAAATGAGCTTATGGGCATGATTGCACTTGCTGATGAAATCAGGCCAGAGTCAAAAGGAGCAATAGAAAAACTCAGAGAAAAGGGCATCAGAACTGTTATGCTCACTGGTGATAATGAGCAAGTTGCAGAATGGGTGGGAAGACAACTTGGTATGGATGAAATACATGCTCAGGTGCTTCCTGAAGAAAAGAGAAAAGAAATATTAAAGCTAAAAGAAAAAGGATACAAAGTTGCCATGACTGGCGACGGAATAAATGATGCCCCTGCCCTGGCAGCAGCTGATCTGGGCATAGCAATAGGCGCAGGTACAGATGTAGCCTCAGAGACAGCTGATATTATTTTAGTCAAAAACAATCCTTTAGATGTTTTTTTTATTATAAGTTTTTCAGAATTAATTTATAAAAAGATGATACAAAACCTGGCCTGGGCCACCGGTTACAATATAATCGCCCTCCCCCTGGCAGCAGGTATCCTATATTCAAAGGGAATTCTTATCAGTCCTGCAGTTGGAGCTGTTTTAATGTCACTTAGTACCATTATTGCTGCCTTAAATGCAAAACTCCTGAGAGCCCCAGAATACTAAAAAAGAGGTAATTAAATTGAGATTTAAAGAATATGAACTTTCAAATGAAATAAAAAGAGCTCTCAGTGAGATGGGCTTTCAGTACCCTCTCCCGGTTCAGGAGGAGGCTTTGCCCAGGATTTTAGCTGGTGAGGACCTTACTGTAAGGTCCAGGACGGGCAGTGGTAAGACAGCAGCCTTTGCTATTCCAATTTGTGAAAAAATTGATCCTGAAAAAGAAGAATTACAGGCAGTGGTTATAGTTCCAACAAGAGAACTGGCCCAGCAGGTTCAAGATGAAATTGCTGAAATTGGTAAGTACAAGGGCATTAAAAGCATGGCCCTCTATGGTAACCAACTGATGGAAATTCAGCGCAAAGCTTTAAAGGCTGAGAAGCCTCAAATAGTTGTAGCTACCCCTGGCCGTCTTATGGACCATTTGATTAATAAAAATATTAAACTTGGTGGAATTGATTTCCTGGTTATTGATGAGGCCGATGAAATTCTTTTAATGGGCTTTAAAGACCAGCTGGAATTCAGCCTTAAGAAAATGCCCCAAGAAAAGGTTTCCCTCTTATTTTCTGCAACTATAGATGATGATCTTAAGGAGCTTGCTAAAAATTATTTAAGGAATCCAGGGCAGATTGAAATTGAAGAAGAAGATCCGCTTAAAAAAATTGAACAGCTTTATTATTCAGTTGAAGGATTAAAAAAAGTGGATCTTCTTAAGAGAATTATCCGCCAGGAAAAACCTCACAAGGCCATTATATTTTGTAACACCAGAGAGCAGGCTGATAATCTCTTTGAAATTTTAGGAAAATGGGATCGGGCCATTACCAGTTTACATGGTGGTATGGACCAGACAGAAAGAGAAGAGGTTATGAGAGGCTTTCGCCGGGGACACTTTAGAATAATGGTGGCAACCGACCTGGCTTCAAGAGGCCTTCACGTTTCTGGTATAACTCACGTTATAAACTACTCAGTTCCCTTTGAAAACGAGCAATACGTCCACCGTATTGGCCGTACTGGCAGGGTAGACGAAAGGGGGATAGCTATAACTTTAGTCATTCCCATGGAAATGGAAAGGTTTTTGGAGCTTGAAGAATTTTTAGGCTATAAGATCCCTCTAAGAGGAGATTTTACTCAGGAAAGAAAAGCTTTCAGAGAGAAAAACAAGAAAGACAGGATTCGTTTTAAAGATACTATCAATAGAAAAAAAGCTGCCCTTATTAGGATTGAAGCTGGTAAAATCAATAGCTTCATTAGTAGAAGAGATATTTTACACACTTTAAAAAATGTAGAGGATTTGTCTGCTTCTGATATTGGTACCATTGAGATCAAAGATAAGGTTACAGATATTGTTGTTAAAGAAGGTAAAGGAGAGCTGGCTCTCCAGGCTCTTAAGAAAAAGGGTGTTGGTAAAAAAGTCTATAAAGTCAAGCTTGTAAAGTAAAATCTGATAGTTAAGTTGAGATTAATAGGTAAAAATCAGAT
>CAZUPR010000016.1:2842-5021 GCA_964622305.1 uncultured Eubacteriales bacterium | reverse complement strand
AATTACGCTTTTTTTACAAATTCCGATTTTAATTTCATGGCCCCAAAGCCATCAATCCGGCAGTCTATATCGTGACCATCGGCAGGATTATGAATAAGGGTAATGTTTCTTACCTTGGTTCCTTGCTTGATTGGGTTAGAGGCTCCTTTAACCTTCAAGTCCTTGATGACAATAATGTCATCTCCATCATTAAGTTCATTTCCATTGGCATCTCTGATGATGCTTTCCTGACCTTGGTTTGCTGAACTGTCAATAGCCCATTCATGAGCGCATTCGGGGCAAACATAAAGAGGTCCGTCTTCATATACATACTCAGAAGTGCACTTGGGACAAATTGGCATGTTTGGCATTTTATCAAATCCTTTCAAATAATTTATTGGCAGTAAGAATGGCTTTCGGAATTGCCGCTCTTACAGTTTTCTTTTCATTTACTAGCTGGGAAATTTTTAAATTTACGGCAAGGCTGGCCAGGATATAGGCATCTTCCCAGGATATTTCTAAACCTTTAGCCAAAAGTTTTACAGCCTGGCTGGTGGCAGTCTCAATAGCCTGGTCAACACTATCCCCAGAAGCTATGACCATGATTTCTTTTTTAGTTTCTAATAATGGCCATTCACTGGCTTTTCCTTTAATCAGGTTCACTTCAATTATTACATCAGCTGGAATTTCCAGAGCAGCCATGGAAACTTCACCATCGCCCATAGCAGCATGGCAGTCACCCAGGGCCAGGAGGGCACCTTTTTGTCTAACTGGCAGATAGAGGGTTGAACCAACCTTAATATCGGTGGTATCCATATTGCCACCATGCTTCCAGGGAACAGCAGTAATCCACTCGCCATCTTCATCAGCAGGAGCGGTTCCAATAACGCCAACCATGGGCTTGATGGGAATTTTTATGTCATCCATGTGGGCAAAGCCGTCTTTTACCTCAAAAATTCTGGTCCTGGACTGGCCAGCCTCAGCTCCCAAAACTCCTCCACCCTGCATGACAATACCAACACCTTGTTCATGCACATCGATAGCAAGAATCCTTATTTTAAGCAGATCACCAGGTTCCGCACCTTCAATGAAGATGGGACCAGTGGCAGGATTGACTCTGGAAAAATCAATTTCCGTAACCAGTTGGCTCTCCTGGTTAATCTGTTGGTAAAAGCAATCATTGGTTTCAAACTTGATGACATCGCCCGGCCGGGCAGTAGCCACAGCTTCCATAGAGGGGGCAAACTTGTAAATACTCTTGTCACTTGTAATTCTAATCATTTATTTACCTCCTGAAAAATTATTCATATACTATCTTAACATTAAGAAGGCTACTTGCCCAATTTTGGGTATGTAAGTAATAGAAAGGATTTGAGGAAGCTTACAATTAGTAGTACAATGTCTTACGAGAGGTGATATTATGAAATCTATAACTTTAAGACTTAATGAAGAAGAAAATAAATTAATAAGAGATTATGCCAAAACTAACAGTATTACTATTTCTGAATTAATTAGACAAGCAGTTTTGGAAAAGATTGAAGAAGAAATTGATTTGGAAATCTATAATAAAGCTATGATAGAATACCAGAATGATCCGCAGGATATAAGTTTTGACCAAATGATGGAAGAGCTGGATATTAATGGCTAGTAAATATCAAGTGAGATTTGCCAAAAGGGCACAAAAAAGTTTAAAAAAAATGGATTCCAGCACTGCCAAGATTATTATGGCCTGGATAAAGAAAAATTTGGTTGAGTGTGAAAATCCATTTCTTTATGGAAAATCTTTAAAAGGAAACTTAAAAAGCAGATGGAGATATAAAATAGGAGATTACAGACTAATCTGTAATATTGATGAAAAAGAGATAGTTATTCTAGTATTAGAAATTGGCCATAGAAGAGAAATATACAAGGGGAAAACAGATTTTTAAAGATCAAATTAATTTTACACTCTTTAATTATGGTAAGGTAAAAAGATACACAGATACAGGAGGCTGGCAACTATATGAACAAACAAAAATTAGCTAACAGGATATGGGAATCGGCAAATAAAATGCGTTCCAAGATTGAAGCAAATGAATATAAGGACTATATCCTGGGTTTTATTTTCTACAAATTCCTTTCCGACAAGGAAGTTAAATTTATGGAAAGCCAGGATATGTCCAAAGAAGAGATGAAAGAGCATTTGACTGAAGAAGATCTG
>CAZUPR010000016.1:0-2742 GCA_964622305.1 uncultured Eubacteriales bacterium | reverse complement strand
TGCAGCTTATAAAAGAAATTCCCATGGATGGAAAACAGGACTACGATGTCCTTGGCTACATCTATGAATACTTAATTGGCAACTTTGCCGCCAATGCTGGTAAAAAAGCCGGTGAGTTTTACACTCCCCAAGAGGTTTCGCTTTTAATGAGTGAGATTGTTGCCGAGCATTTAAGAGACAGGAAGTCTATCCAAATTTATGACAGCACAAGTGGAAGTGGCAGTTTGCTAATAAATATTGGTAAGTCGGCCGCCAAGTATATTGAAGATGAAAATAATATTAAATACTATGCCCAGGAACTTAAGCAGAATACATATAACCTAACAAGAATGAATCTTATCATGCGTGGAATTTTGCCAGCAAATATCTTCACCAGAAATGCCGATACTCTTGAAGATGACTGGCCCTATTTTGATGAGAGCGATCCCATCGGCACCTATGACCCTCTTTATGTCGATGCTGTTGTATCAAATCCACCCTACTCCCAACAATGGGACCCGACCGACAAGGAAAGTGATGCCAGATATTCCCGTTTTGGCCTGGCTCCAAAAGGAAAGGCCGATTACGCTTTTTTACTTCACGACTTATATCATGTTAGACCAGATGGAATCATGACCATAATTCTGCCTCATGGCGTTCTTTTTAGAGGTGGTGAAGAGGGCAATATAAGAAGAAATTTAATTGAAAACAATCATATCGACACCATCATTGGCCTGCCAGCAAATGTTTTCTTTGGAACGGGCATCCCCACAATTATTATGGTTTTAAAGCAGAAGAGGGAGAACACAGATATCCTTATCATTGATGCTTCAAAAGGTTTTATCAAGGAAGGTAAAAATAACAAGTTACAGGCTTCTGACATTAGAAGAATTGCCGATACAGTTAAATACAGAGAGGACAGGGAGAAGTTTTCCCGCAAGGTGCCCAGAGAAGAGATTAGGGCAAATGACTATAATCTGAACATTCCAAGATATGTAGATTCTTCCGAAAGAACTGAAAGTTACGATATTTACGCATCCATGTTTGGAGGTATCCCCAAAAAAGAGGTGGAGGATTTACAGGCCTATTGGCAGGCATTTCCTAATCTGAAAGAAGCCCTCTTTAAAGAAGCTGGGCCAGAGCATTTGCAACTTAAATGTCAGGATACCAAGTCAGCAATTGCTGGCAGTGAAGATATAGGCAATTTTAAAGAATCCTACAAAAATGCTTTTATAGGATTTAAGGAAATTATGGAAGATGATCTCATTAGAAAAATGGAGAGTCTTAATATTGCCAAGGAAAAAACTTCCCTGGCCAAAGAGATTTTTACCAGGATGGAAAATATTCCTCTGATTGATGAGTACAAGGCCTATCAGCTTCTTGATGACCAATGGGTAAAAATATCCCAGGACCTGGAAATGATTAAAAGTGAAGGCAGGTCTGTCATTACTCAGGTTGATGCCAATATGGTTACCAAAAAAAGAAGTGATAAAGAGCTTGAAGTTCAGGAAGGCTGGATCGGTAGAATTATTCCCTTTGAACTTGCCCAAGATATAATCTTGCAGAAAGAAGCCAATTCCCTTAAAGAAAAAGAAGAAAGGCTTAATCAATTGCTAAGTCAAGAAGAAGAGATTTTTGAATCTTTTTCTGAGGAAGACAAGGAAGATTTGGGCAACGCCTTAAATAATGATAATACGGCCTTCCTAGCAGCTGGCCTCAATAAGTTAGCCAAAGAATATTTAAGCGAGCAGAAAGAAAATCCCTACGATGAAGAAAGTTTAGAGTACAAGGTTATTAAAACTAAAGAGCTTATAGAAGAAGGAAGAAATCTCAACAGGGAAATAAAAGAGGAGAAGGATATACTCCATGCCCTAACCAAAGAAAAAATTGAAGGGCTAGATGAAGACCAGGCCAATGAGCTCCTTAAAAATAAATGGATTAAGCCACTCCTGGATGAACTTTCCAGGCTTCCAGAAGAAGTTATAGAAAGACTTTCCAATAAGATAGGAGCTCTTGCCGAAAAGTATTCCACCACTTTTGCCCATGTTGAGGAAGAGATTAAAAAAACAGAAAAAGAATTGATTAGCTTTATCGATCAGTTAACTGGTTCTGATACAGACTTGCAGGGCCTAAAAGAGCTCAAATCCCTCCTGGGAGGTGAGTAAAATGGCTGACGAGAAAAAAAGACCAGCAATTAGATTCCAAGGTTTCGATGGAGATTGGGAACAGCGTAAGTTGGGAGATTTGGCTGATATTGTTCGTGGAGCGAGTCCAAGACCCATCCAAGACCCAAAATGGTTTGATGAAAATTCAGATATTGGTTGGCTTCGAATTGCAGACGTGACGGAACAGGATGGGCGAATTTATCATCTTGAGCAACATATTTCAGAATTGGGACAAGAAAAGACACGAGTACTCACAAAACCTCACTTGTTACTGAGCATAGCAGCAACTGTTGGTAAACCTGTTGTTAACTATGTTAAGACTGGTGTACATGATGGATTCTTAATTTTTCTAAACCAAAAATTTGATCGTGAATTTATGTTTCAATGGCTTGAAATGTTTAGACCTATGTGGCAAAAATATGGACAGCCTGGAAGTCAATTAAATTTAAATTCTGATTTAGTAAAAAATCAAAACATATTATTACCATCGAAGAAGGAACAAAAGAAAATAAGCACATTCTTTAGCCAACTCGACAACCTCATCACCCTTCACCAACGCAAACTAGAAAAACTCAAATCCCTCAAACATGCTTATTTA
>CAZUPR010000015.1:3146-29825 GCA_964622305.1 uncultured Eubacteriales bacterium | reverse complement strand
CAACAATAATAGTTTTACTTGGCTTTTTAACATCTGCATTTATATTATGGGAGAGACACGAGGCAGAGAGCTCCTTTAAAAATCTTGAAATAATTATTAGTGCCGATGATTTATCTTTTTTAGCCCAAGCTAATGGGAAAGATTTAAAGGAAACCATAAATGATTTTACCCAAGCTGGTTTGACATCAGTTCTTTTTAGAGAAAGAAGCCTTGGTGATTTGGAAAGAGCTGGGGTTCTTGAAATAATAAAAACAGGAAAGGGTGTAGCTTTTGATATTTTAAATCCTGCCTGGACTCAACAAGTAAAAGAAAGTCTTTTAAGCAAAAATGTTGCCAGGCTTATAGAATACCAAGGCAGGGAGCTCCTGGAATTGCCGGTTAAAAGTGGCGGTGCTTATACAGCTGAAGACGGATATGCAGCCATCATGGATATAACAGGAGTTGGTTTTGATCACAATCTGCTGGAAATATTCAAAGAGTCTGGTCTCATGGCTGTTCCACAAATTCGTTCCTGGAAAAACTACTCCAGCCAGTCAATCGATTTTTTAGCTGATGAATTAGCTAAGATGCCAGAAATTAGTATTATTTTAAACAATGACAAAGAAGTTACAGCCTATCCTGATCATCTGTATGAACTTTTGGATAAAATAAATCCAGAGAGGAAAGCAGCAACTGGCATGGTTGAATTTTTTAATCAAGCCGGGCTTGGTTCTTTTGTAGCAGCAAATGATATGCAGGCTGTAAGGGTGCATTCTATATCTGATAAGGAAATGCTTAACTTTACTGAGAAAAAGGCCCTTGACCGTTATCTTTTGGCAGCTGAGGAAAGGAATGTCCGGGCTCTCTATTTAAAGTTTTTTAATTTGGATAACCCTATGATGGTCTATGATAAGAATCTGGCTTATGTGACAAAAATTTCTCAAACAATGGAACAATCAGCCTTTAATTTGGGCAAGGCCTCCATTGTTGAGTTGGATAAAACCAAGAAGATTTTTTATGGAATTATCTTTTTAGCTCTTCCGGCAGCCTTATTTTTAATTTTTAATAGCTTAGGAAGCCCAGTTTTCGGTTTTTTAACTTCTGCGGCTCTTGCTCTTTTTTTTGCAATACTATCCTTAATGAGATTTAATCTGGCCTTAAAGACAGCAGGCTTTATTTTAGTAGTTTTATTCCCAATATTAGCTTTTATAGCTCTTCTTTCTTACGGTGATGAAAATAAGGGAAAAGGTTTATTTTCTTCTTTAAAAGATACTATTTCAATTTCTCTTATAAGCCTTGCAGGTGGTTTGATGATGGCGGCGCTTTTAAGCTGGACTCCTTTTATGATTAAAACAGACCAGTTTTCTGGAGTGAAATTAAGTCACATTTTACCCTTGCTTTTAATACCTTTCCTTCTTATTTTCTGGAACAAGGAAGGTCCAGGGAAAGTTATGGCCTTGTTAAATAAGGCTATTGAGTACAAAATAGCAGTTTTAGCTGGCGTAGGAGCCCTTGCCCTTGCTTACTACCTTTTGAGAACTGGGAACGATGGAGCTGGTTTGGTTTTAGGAGTTGAAGAAAAATTCCGTGCCGCCCTTAATCAGTATTTAGGGGTCAGGCCCAGGACAAAGGAACTTTTAATTGGTTACCCTTCCTTAATTCTGCTTCTTTATTTAGGAGTAAACAAAAAAAGCTGGTTTCTTCTTTTCCCTGCCATTATTGGCCAAATTTCAATAGCAAATACTTATGCCCACCTTCATACTCCAATTGCAGTTTCCCTGCAAAGGACTGCATTAGGTCTTATTATTGGCATTATACTTGGCCTTTTACTTGTAGTGGCCTGGAAAATACTGGAGATTTTTTATGGAAAAATTAGTGAAAAATATTTTAATTAGTGGCTACTACGGTTTTTCCAATGCTGGTGATGAGCTTGTTTTGGGAGAAATCATAAAGGGCCTTAGAAAAGAAAAGGATTTGGAAATCACTGTCCTAAGTGCCAGCCCTCAAATAACAGCTGAAAAATACGAGGTTATAGGAAAAGACAGGTGGAGCCTCTGGCAAATCCTGGCTTCAATTTATAAAACTGATCTCTTAGTCTCTGGCGGGGGCAGTCTTTTACAGGATAAAACAAGTAAGAACGGTATTTTATATTATCTGGCAATAATATTTTTTGCCTTGCTTATGAGGAAAAAAATTGTGATTTTTTCTCAGGGTATTGGCCCCATAGACCATAAGAGAAACAGAAAAATTACCTCTTTTCTTTTAAATAAAGTTAATATGATTTATGTTCGTGATGAAGATTCTTTAAATTATTTGCAGAAAATGGGACTAAAAAAAGAAATAAACCTATCGGCCGACCCTGTTTTCTTATTGGAAAAATCCTCAGAAGATCTTAGGAGAGGTCTCTGGGAGAAACTAGGTTTGGATTTTAAGAGGAAGCTCATTCTTGTTTCTCTTAGACCATGGTCAGATCAGGAGAGGGTGCTTGCAGCCTCTGCTGAATTTTTAAATGACTTTGACCCCAATCTCTATCAGATAAAATATTTGACCTTTCACAAGGGTGAGGATGATTTACTTTTGGAAGGCCAGCCTTCCAAAGATGATTTAATTAAAGATGACCTTGAACCAGAAGAAGCAGCCTCTTTGATTGGAGGAGCTGATTTAGTTTTGGGCATGAGATTACATTCTTTGATTTTGGCAGCAGCCCAGGAAGTTCCTTTTATAGCAATCTCATATGATCCCAAGGTGGATGCTTTGGATAAGGCCATTTATCCTGCAAGTATATTTGTAGACACAAAGAATATCAGCTCTAAGAAGCTGAGTGAAAAATATAGTTATGTTAAAGAGAAGAAATATAGCAATGAGGATTTTAAAAAAAGGGCCCTAAGGCCCTTTAAGGAAATATTATAGAAATTTTATTTTTTATTTCTGCTTCAAAGGTCCTTTTCCAGGGCAGCTTAATTTCAGTCTCCTCAACTACTACTTGGTAATTCAAAGGCAGGTCTTTTTTTATTTCCCTGGAAATACGAAGAGGCCAGCCTTCTTTTTTAAAGAGCTCTTCTAACTTCATATCAGCCAAGTCCTTTCTCCTGATAAAACTGGTATTTTCATATTTGCCTTCTAAATATTCATTAAGTTGATCTCTCAAAACCGCCTGATAGAACCAGTCATCCAGATAGTGGGTTAAAATAAGAGAATAATAACTTTCCAAAAGTTTGCTTTGCTGCTCGGCTGACTCTTGTGGCAATTTCTCATCCAGGAAACTGTGGAGAGTAAAGTTTGCATATTCTGTAGCCAGGCTATTACCAACTGTATTCCAGCCAGAATAACTATTTAAAAGCTTAAATAAGTCATCATTTTCAAATAAATTTTTATCCCCCCTGTTTACCAGAGCTATATCGGCCAGGCCTAAATAGGATGTTTCCTTAGAAGAATAGATTAAGTTTAGAGTCTCATCTAATTTATTGGTCTTGTTGTGGATGATTAAAAGATTTTCTGATTCTGGATCATTTTTTATTTTTAGGAATGAAAGGATTTGTTCAGACCTTTCCTGGTTACTATAGGCTTCAAATTCACTAATTTCATCTTGGCGGTCCGGATCTGTAAAAATAACATTCAGACTAAGATCAAGAGGAAGATCTTCTCTTATCATTCTTGCCAAAAGAAGTTTTGTAAGTTCATCGGCACCAGGTTGGATCAGGACTTTTTCATTGGCATATTCCTTATAAGCATCAAGGAGCCTTTTGTTAATACTTTCGCTGTGGCTGTCATCCTGGCCTATAAGGAAAAGATCAATTAAATCCTCATCTGTTAGCTTGATCATTTCTTTAATCAGAAAATCAACGTCCTTATAAAGAGAGAGATAAGAATCAAGAATCTCCTGGGGGAGCTGGTCTGTTTTTTCTTCTCTGGCAGAATAGTAGACAAGTTCTTCTTTGTAGGCCCAAAGGTTGGTAAATTGGCTGGGTATAACCCGGGGCAGGACTGTAAGAACAAGGACCTTTTTTTTCTCTTTTTTAGCTTTTTTTAGGAAGTTAGTAAAATCTTCCAGTTTTTGATCCAGTTCCAGATTAGACTTAGGGTTACGGGAGGCAATGAGACCTCCATTTATTAATTGATTGGTAAATATTATATAAGTACCAGCCCAGTCTAAGGATTGGTAAAGGAAATCATAAAGTTCCTGGCTGTCTGAGGCCTGGTTATAATTATCCAGCCCTTGGCTGGGGTAGCTGAGTTCCTTACCCATTGCACTGGCAAAGTCTTTTACATAAAGTGTGTTGCAAGGCCTGGAGTCAAGAGGAAGGAGGGCAATTTTATTATTAGTTTTTTCCTGAACTCCGGTGGAAAGAAAGGCCAGGGCTAAAATCAGACAGGCCGATATTATAAAGGCAAGTATTTTTTTGACCATAGGCTTTCCTCCTTTTTCCTAATGAAATCTTATCACAATACCTCTAAAAAAACTAACTTGACGTATTGAAGCAAATAATCAATACTATTAAGAGTGATATTATGCGTAATTGCATTACTAGGAGAGGTTATTTTGGAAAAAATTGCTATAAATGGTGGCAGGAAACTCTCGGGTAAAGTTAAAATAAGTGGCTCTAAAAATGCCGTTTTACCAATTATAATTGCAGCTATCTTAGCCGATGGCCCATCAGTAATTAATGATGTACCAGATTTAACAGATGTCCATATTCTAAAAGATATCTTGCTGGAACTTGGGGCAGAGGTTGAATTTAAGAATAATGTTTTTAAAATAAATCCTTGTGGAATAAAAAACTGGGAAGCTTCCTATGAAAGTATAAATAAAATGAGGGCTTCTGTTTTGGTTATGGGCCCCTTGCTGGCCAAGTTTGGGCGAGCTCTGGTAGCTATGCCTGGTGGTTGTGCAATTGGGACCAGGCCTATTGACCTTCACTTAAAAGGTTTTGAATCCCTTGGGGCAAGGATCGCTCTTGAAGAAGGCTTTGTCAGTGCTTACAGTGACAATGGTCTTAAGGGTGGAAAAATTTACTTGGATTTTCCCAGCGTGGGGGCAACTGAAAATATAATGATGGCTGCTGCCCTGGCTGATGGTATAACAACAATAGAAAATGCTGCCGAGGAACCTGAGATTGTTGATTTGGCAAACTTTATAAATGCCATGGGTGGCAATGTAAGGGGCGCCGGAACCAATGTAATTAAAATAACCGGGGCAGACAGGTTAAATGGTGCTGAGCATACTGTAATTCCAGACCGGATTGAGGCAGGAACCTACCTTATAGCCGGTGCCCTGGCAGGCAATTCTGTAACAGTTGAAAATGTTATTGCTCATCATATCAGGCCAGTCATTTCTAAATTGATTGAGTGCGGAGTTGAACTTGAGGAGAATGCCTCATCAATTACGATAACAAAAGCAGCAACAATAAAGCCTACCGATATAAAAACTCTGCCTTATCCAGGTTTCCCTACTGACATGCAATCAGTTTTTTCAGTAATGCTTTGTCTGGCTCAAGGGACCAGTATCATCACAGAGACGGTTTTTGAAAACCGCTTTATGCATATTGATGAGCTTAAAAGGATGGGAGCAAATGCAAAAATTGAAGGAAAGAGCGTTGTTATTGAAGGAGTAGAATCTCTTAAAGGAGCCCAGGTAAAGGCGACAGACTTAAGGGCAGGGGCGGCTTTAATTTTAGCAGGCCTTATGGCAGAAGGAAGAACAGAAATCTACGATGTTTATCATATATTCAGGGGTTATGAAGATATAATTGAAAAAATGACTGGCCTTGGGGCCGATATAAGTTACATTAAACAATAGAGGTGACGGGAGAGTGTTTAAAATGGGTGAAGATATAGGAATTGATTTGGGGACAGCCTCTGTTCTTGTATATATAAAGGATAAGGGAGTTGTTTTGCAGGAATCATCGGTTGTAGCTATAGATAGTGCAACTGAAAAGGTTTTAGCCGTTGGTGAAGAAGCCAGGCAGATGCTGGGCAGGACACCAGGCAATATAATTGCAATCAGACCTCTTAGAGAGGGGGTTATTGCTGACTACGACATAACTGAAAAAATGCTTAAATATTTTATAAAAAAAGCTGTTGGCGGCAACAAATTTTTCAAACCGAGAATAATGATTTGCATTCCATCCGGTGTTACCGGTGTTGAAGAGAGGGCCGTTAAACAGGCTGCTCTTTCTGCCGGAGCCAAGCAAGCCTATTTGATTGAGGAACCTGTAGCTGCAGCTCTTGGAGCAGGGGTAGATATTTCCCAGCCATCAGGGTCTATGATTATTGATATCGGCGGAGGTACAACTGATGTTGCCGTTCTTTCTCTGGGGGGAGTTGTTTATTCCAACTCAACCAGGATTGGTGGCGATAAGTTTGACGAGGCCATTGTCAGATATGTCAGAAGAAAACATAATATTTTAATTGGTGAGAGAACAGCTGAAGATTTAAAAATACAAATTGGCTCTGCCTATCCATCATTAAGGCCAGGTGAAGTAGCTGAGGCTAGGGGCAGGGATTTGGTAACAGGTCTTCCCAGAATTATTAATATGCGTATTGAAGAAATAAATGAGGCTATTGCCGAACCTCTGGATTCTATTGTTGCTGTAACCAAGGATGTTTTAGAAAAAACGCCTCCTGAATTAGCAGGAGATATTATCAGTAAAGGAATTATCTTAACAGGTGGCGGAGCCTTGCTCCACGGCCTTGATTCATTGATTTCAGAAAAGACAGGTCTGCACGTTTATATTCCAGAAGATGCTATTTCCTGTGTTGCCAAGGGAACAGGATTTGCACTGGATAACATTGAGAAGATTACCTATAACAACAAACCTCAGACCTGATTATTGGAGGGATGAAGTATGTTAATTGAAAAGAAAACTTATAGAAAAGGCCAAGCGGTTACGAGTGGACAAGGAAATCCAGAAATGATCTTTCTCCTTATTAAAGAAAAAGATATTCTTTATGCGCCTGAATATGCAAAAGAATACTCCTTTGATGAGGATACTGAGCTTTTTGAGATTGTCCTTGATCCGGATAAAAAGGAATTTATTAGGCCGGAAAACATGGCATCTCCATTTTTATTATGTGGGGATGCCTGTTTTTATAAGTTTCTTACAAGAAAGATAAACATCTCCGGGCAGGAAGATTTTTACAAGAAGAAAGGCCGTGACCTTCTCTGGAAATTAGAGGGAAATTTGAACCTGGTTGAGGAGGATGGCAGTCAGACTGAGATCGACGACTGGCCCTTAGTTTTTGCAAAAAATGATGTCAATTACAGCCTAAAAGGCCAGGGGCAGGTCTTTTTAATTAAATTGTGAAATAAAGTGTTGTTGTATACAGGTATACAGGGTATACTCTTCTATTAAAAGAGGTGGATAGATAATGAATCTGAAAAATTGCAAAGTAGGCATTATGGATACAACCTTAAGAGATGGTCACCAGTCTTTGCTGGCTACAAGAATGCGGACTGAAGACATGCTGCCAGTTGCAGAGAAAATGGACGGTATGGGCTTTTATTCTCTTGAGGTGTGGGGCGGTGCAACTTTTGATACTTGTATGCGTTTTTTAAATGAGAATCCCTGGGAGAGACTGCGGACTCTTAGAAAGGTCTTTAAAAACACAAAATTACAAATGCTGCTCAGGGGCCAGAATTTAGTTGGTTATAAACATTATGCTGATGATGTGGTAGAAGCCTTTATTGAGGAAGCTGCTAAAAATGGCATTGATATATTCAGGGTTTTTGATGCACTTAATGACATCAGGAATATGCAAAAATCTATTGAAGAGGTAAAGAAGCAGGGTAAACATGCCCAGGCCACTTTGAGTTATACAACAGGTTCTCTTTATAACCTTAAATATTATGTAAATATGTCTAAGGAACTTAAGGAAATGGGAGCAGACTCAATTTGCATTAAGGATATGGCCGGAATAATGACTCCTTACTTTGCCTATGACCTGGTTAGTGCTTTAAAAGACAAAGTTGACCTGCCTGTACAGATGCATACCCATTACACCAGTGGCATGGGAGCTATGATGTATCTTAAGGCGGTGGAAGCTGGTGCAGATGTAATCGACTGCGCCAACTCAGCTCTTGCCTTGGGAACAAGCCAGCCGGCAACAGAAACTATGGTGGCTGTTCTAAATGATGCCGGTGCTAAAACTGGTATTGACCTTGATAAGGTGGCCACTCTGGCTCAAGATTTTAAAGACATGAGGGCTAAATATAAAAAGTATGACGTTTATCATGATGGAGTAGACGTTAATGTGCTTCGCTATCAAATTCCTGGCGGGATGCTTTCCAACTTTATCAGCCAGCTTAGAGAGCAAAATGCTGAAGACCGGCTACCAGAAGTCTTAGAAGAAGTTCCAAAGGTAAGAGAAGATTTAGGCCAGCCTCCTCTGGTAACACCATCAAGCCAAATTGTTGGTTCCCAGGCTGTTCTTAACGTCCTGGCTGGTGAAAGATATAAGATAGTAACCAATGAAGTAAAAGCCTATTTAAAAGGCCAATATGGTAAGCCAGCAGGTAAAATAAAAGACGAATTTAGAAAATCAATAATCGGCGACGAAAAAGTAATTACCGTAAGGCCGGCTGATTTGATTGAACCTGAAATGGAAGCTGCAAAAAAAGAAGCAGGTAATCTGGTTAAAAACCAGGAAGAACTTCTTATGTATATAATGTTTCCTCAGGTGGCCAAGGATTATCTGGAAGGTAAAGTAAAGGTAGAAGATATGTCCCTTGCTGAAAAGCAGGAAGAGAAAAAAGAGGCTCTTCCTGAGGAAAGACTGGTTCAGCAAGAGAGTTCCATGGAATTTGGACCTCCTGGTAACAGGGTAGTGATTAATTTTAATGCAAACATAGGAAGCATGAACCTTACAGTTACTGACAGCAACAGTTTAGATTTAACCTTTGGTGATGCCCAGACCAGAAGATTTAACTCACCGGTTTATGGCAGGCCTCAGCCTGTGCAAAAGAGAATTTATGCGCCAGGACCAACATCAGAGGATCCTGATTCTGTAGAGGGTGCAATAAAGTCACCACTACCAGGCAAGGTTACCAAGATCTTCAGAAAATCAGGCAGCCCTATTAAGAAAGGTGAAGTCATTTTAATTGTAGAATCTATGAAGATGGAAAATGAAGTTACAGCTAAGGCTGATGGAACCATTACAAAGATTTTTGTAAATGAAGGTGACTCAGTTAAGAGCGGTGATTTACTTGCAGCTGTAGAATAAAAAATAAGAATTTTGCAAGAAAAGCCCTGTCGCAAGAGGGCTTTTTTTGTTTATCAGATTATTTAATACGGTATTATCTTTCAATAAGGATAAATCTGCAAGGGGGATTTTTATGAAGGAATTATATGAGAATTTACTGGCCAAAAAAGATAAAATTGCCGTAGTAGGTCTTGGCTATGTGGGCTTGCCTCTGGCTCTTGCCTTTTCTAAGAAGCTAGAAACAATTGGCTTTGACATTGACAGAAAAAGGGTAGCAAATTATAAGGCAGGAAAAGATTTTAATGGAATTTATAGTCAGGAAATAGCTGACTCTAAAATAGAATTTACCGAGAGGCCTGAAGACATGGCCAGAGCAAGGGTATTTCTAGTTACTGTTCCCACACCAATTTATAAGGATAAGCGACCCGACCTGGGGCCCCTAAAAGAGGCTAGCAAAATGATTGGTGAAATTTTGCAGCCAGGTTCTCTGGTAATTTATGAATCAACAGTTTACCCAGGTGTTACCGAAGATATTTGCGGGCCAATTCTGGAGGCTTGTTCAGGCTTGAAGGTGGGTCAGGATTTTAAGCTTGCTTATTCACCTGAAAGAATTAACCCGGGTGACCAGGTGAACAGACTAGAAAATATTGCAAAAGTTGTAGCGGGCAGTGACCCTGAGACCACAGATTTTTTGGGGAACTTTTATGCCTTGGTAATCGGGGCAGAAATTTTCAAAATAAGCACCATTAAAGCAGCAGAGGCAGTAAAGCTGGCAGAAAATGCTCAAAGGGATATAAATATAGCCTTTATGAATGAGCTGGCTATAGTTTTTGATAAACTGGATATCAATAGCAAGGAAGTTCTGGCTGGTATGAATACCAAGTGGAATGCCCTGGGCTTTACACCTGGTTTGGTTGGGGGCCACTGCATAGGTGTTGACCCTTATTACTTTTTATATCAGGCGGAAAGGCTGGGTTATCATTCACAAATTATTCAGGCGGGCCGCAAGATAAATGATGAAATACCCTATTTTATTGTTCAGAGGGCTATAAAAAAAATGATAGAGGCAAAAATAAATATAGCCCATTCCAAAATATATATATTTGGTCTTACCTTTAAAGAGGATTTTGAAGATCTGAGGAATTCTAAGGTTCTTGATATGATTGAAAGTTTTAAAGAGTACGGCTTAGAGCCACATTTGGTTGACCCCTATGCCAATCAGGAGGAGATTTTAAGGCTTACAGGTCTCGAAATAGAGCCACTTGATCAGGTTAAAGATGCTGATATGCTGATTGTTGCTGTATCTCACAAGGAATTTAAGAAACTTAGACCAGAAGAAATAAAAAAGATGTATAAAGAAAACTCATCTTTGGATAAAATATTAATAGATGTAAAGAGTATTTATAAAAAGGATGCAATGATTGAGTCAGGCTTTAATTATTGGAATTTATAAACTGTAAAGGAAGGACATCATGAACAGAAAAGAGATATTATTGCTTGTGCTTTTTCTGGCCCTGGTTTTTACAAGCCTCTTTATTATTAAAAGCTATAAATACAAAGACCTCGGCGATGTTGAGGCTTTGAGCAACAAGTATGAGGCAGATAAAGAAATTGAAGAGGCACTAAAGAAATTAAATTTCAGGACCACGAAGGCAGGCTTAATTAGAAAAGCTTCTACAAACGAAAAAGTTATCTCCCTGGTTTTTCAGGGCCTTTCTGATGAACAGACTGTCGGAAGAGTTGTCAGTCTGGCAGACCAGTATAAAACGACAATTCCTTTTGCTGTTTCGGGAAATGTTGCCGCTGAAGGATCGGAGATTATAAAAAAGATATCAGATCAAGGCTTCTCTTTTGTTAACAACACCCTTATTGAAGATAGGGAACTAAAAAAATTTAGCAGTAAAGATTTGGTTAGAGACTTTGTTCGCAGCAACAAGATTATTGAGTCAACCAGCGGCCAAAGAGCCTCCCTTTTATTGGGGAAAAAAAGCGACTACAGTGATGCTTATCTCAAGGCGGCCTTTGCTTCAGAAAACAAGAAGGTAATTGAGCCTTCAGCATTTTTAAATTATCAAAGTTTTAAAAGCTATGAAGAGCTATATAATTATTTTTCTTCTTTAGACAGGGGCTCTTTGCTGGTCTTTAAAATGGATGGCATTTTAAGTGCCGATCAGTTTGTAAGCCAAAAGGCAGATGGAAAAGAAGATGTGACCAAAGAACATGGGAAGGATCAGCAAAAAAAAGATGAGGAAAGCCCGGAAGAAAGAACAGTTAAGATAATCCAATGGCTCTTTCATGCCCTTGATGAATTAGGATACAAGATTGTTGCACCCGATAAGCTGGCTGATTATCACGGGTATTTTGTTATGGAAGAAGGCAGACCCCTTGGCGGACTTGCTTCAATTAACCCAGTTTCTGAGAAAATAAAGAAATCTGAGCTTGACCGCCTAAGAAAAGAGAACAAGGGGGCCCTGGCTAAGGAGCACAGGACTGTTTATACTACTGAAAAAGCCCTAAGCTATACCTTTTATGGTATCGGTGATGAGCTTATGCTTAAGAAAATCCTTAATAATATGGACAGCCTAGGAGCTAAGGGTAGCTTTTTTGTTGGCCAAAGAGACCTTCTTAATAATTCTGCAGCAGTAATAGAAATAGCAAGAAGGGGCCATGAGATTGGTATGGCTATTCATGAAAGCACTGAGTATGATTTTTATTCTACTTTAGAGAGCATTTTGAGTATGCAAAAAGAGATCGCAAGATTAACTGGTCAGAAAGCAAACTTGGTCAGATATCCTTATGATTTAAAAATAAAGGACGAGGTCCTTGAGGCTATATCGGCAGCTTCTTCTTCTGTTCTCTGGCAAAACTTAGCACTGGCCAGTTCAACCGTGGGTCCCAATGGGAATATAAATCAGGTAATGGCCAATATTTTTGGTGAAGGTAATATTGTTGCTCACCGAGGCTACATTATTTACTTCCGGATGGACTATTACAAGGATCCTGATTTAATAGCCAATTCCATCCTTAGAATCTATAAAGACCGTATTGAGCTTGTGGCCTTTGATGATGGAATAAAAAATAATGGAAGCCAGTATAAGATAAAACCGGCAGGCCAGCTTTTGACTGGAAACAGGGTTTACACATATCCAGTTCCAGAAGGAAAATTCCTGACAGAGTTAAAGGATGCAGTTTCTTTTGGCAAGCTTGCAGGCATGAATCAAACAGACATAATGCGTTTAATCAATGCCAGATATATAGGCAACCCTGATATAAATAAGACAAATGTTTTGCCGGGCTTTACCCCCAATGAACTGGCAAGAGTTGATTCCAGTGGCCGCTTTACAAATGATAAGGTTCTTTTCCTGACCTTTGATGACTGGTCGTCTGATAAACCAATTAACCAGCTCCTATATGTCTTGCAAAAACACAATGTTAAGGCCAGTTTCTTTATCAGAACTAACTATATGCAAAACAATCCAAATATTTTAAGGGCAATAGCTCTTGATGGCCATGATATAGGCAGTCATACTGATGAGCACATTCCCTTTGCAGTCAGGAGAGACGGCTTAGATGAGGATGATACTTTTTCAGACTACTATCAACCCTCAATCCGATATCTTGAGAATGCTAAAGATGACCTTCTTCTGTCTTTTACAAAGTTGCTCTCAGTTGCTGGTGATGTAGCTATTAATGGCAGACCTGCAGTAAACACCTATTTCAGACCACCTACATTGGCCATGAGCAGAAGTGGGATGGAGGCCATCTTTGATATGGGCTTTAGTTATATAATAAGCGGTGACTTTAGCAGTCAGGACTATGCAGACAATGATTATGAGGAGCTTGTTGACAGAGTTTTAAATGGAATGGAAATGTCTGATGGCAACCTGCGCGAAATTCAAAATGGCTCAATAATAGTTATGCATATGTCAGATTTTAAAGAAAACCCCTTCTTTGCTCCTAACGTTACGGCTCAGGCCCTGGATGAGCTCATTCCTGAGCTGAAGAAGAGAGGCTACAGCTTCGCCAGATTGAGTGACTATCTCTATTTGAAGGAGGGAGCCGGCTATGCAGGAAAATGATAAAGAAATTTTACTGAAGACTAAAAGTGATCGTCGCCTTCTCTCCTATGTTCCAGATAAAAACAAGGTCAGATCAGATCCAGACCGGAGGAACTTTAAGAGGGATCAGGTTAATATAAATGAATTTATTAAGGCCTCTGCCAAGGGAGTCAGGTATGAGATCGATTACCCGGTTCAGATAATCTGTCATCATGGTAAGGAAAAAAAGTCTTTCTCCTGTCAGGGAATTGATATTTCCATGACTGGTATACTCCTTGAAACCAGGGATATTCAAAAAGCCCAGTGCATGGCTACTGCTGATAAAATCAGCCTGGATTTTACTATAGAAGCCGGAACCATGCCTGAGGGGATGGAAATGAAGATTAATATTGAGGCTGAGCTTATGAGGACAGAAGAGGACCAGGATGGTCTCCTCTTAATGGGCATGCGTTTTGCAGAAGAGCTTTCTGTCTACAACAGCCGAAAAAAGGGCCGCTATCTTTTATTTATTTCCAGTCTTTTTCTCTTTTTTATTACAGCAACTATTATTTTGATGCGTACCGAGAGTGTCATTTATTTCAAATTTAAGCAGAGTCTTTATTTATACAGTATAGTGGCAGCATCTTTTCTTTTAAGCCGTTACTTTTTTGCAATTTTCTACCGGCCGGTGGAGATTGATCCCAGCTATAACCCAGGTGTGACCATATTAATTCCTTGCTTTAATGAAGAAAAGTGGATTGAAAGGACCATCATGGGTTGTATTAATCAGGATTATCCCCTGGATAAGCTGGAAGTTATCGTTATTGATGATTCTTCTACGGATCAATCACGGGAAAAGATAAAAGATGCTTACTGGAAGCTTTGTGAGGTTGATAAGGATTTTGAGATAGGAGACCGGTTAAAGTATCTTTTTCTAGAGGAGAATGTTGGTAAAAGAAAGGCCCTGGCCCAGGGTCTAAAAAAGGCCAGCCATGATCTGATTGTTTTTGTGGATTCAGACAGTTTTTTAGATCCCTTTGCTATCAGAAATCTTGTTCAACCTTTTAAAGATCCCAAAATGGGAGGAGTATCCGGCAGGACCGATGTTGCCAATACCTATACTAATACGCTGACAAAAATACAATCCGTCCGATATTACATAGCTTTTAGGGTAATGAAGGCAGCAGAAAGTATTTTTGACACAGTCACTTGCCTTTCAGGACCCCTGGCCTGCTATCGTAAGGAGATAATCCTTGAAAATCTGGATGCCTGGCTGAATCAAACCTTTTTGGGCTATGAGGCTACCTTTGGTGATGACCGGGCAATGACTAATTTTACTTTAAAGAATCACAGGACCAGTTATCAGGATACAGCTGTTTGTTATACTATCGTACCCAGTAAGCACAGCGTCTTTTTAAGGCAGCAGATGAGGTGGAAACGTTCCTGGCTTAGAGAGTCTTTAATTGCTGCGAAATTCATGTGGAAAAAAGAGCCCTTTGCCGCCCTTACCTTTTATATGGGTATAATGGTTCCGGTCTTAGGGCCAATTATAGTTTTTTATAATCTGATTTACGTACCTTTTATGTATGAAGTATTTCCCAAAACTTTCTTAACGGGGCTGGCCCTTATGGCCATGCTCATGAGCTTTGCCCAGCTTCTTTTGAGGAAAAGTTCGACCTGGTTTTTTGGTTTTTTATTTGTGGTTTACTATGAGGCAGTCCTTCTTTGGCAGATGCCTATAGCCTGGTTCACTTTTTATAAGTCTAACTGGGGCACCAGAGGGACAAGTCAGGATCAGGAGATTAGTGTAAATGTCTAAAAAATTAGCCAGCAGAAAAGACAAAATTAAATTTGTAAGAAGTATTCTGCAGGGCCTTTTTTTGATTTTTCTCTTAGGCTTACTTATAAATGTTAATGTGAATTTTAAAAAATATATACCAACTGATGAGAAGCTTTATCAGAATCATGAAGATAAAGGTTTTATTGCTGTTTCTTATTTTGCTGTCGACCGTGCTGGTGATGAAAATATGATATCAGTAAAGAGGCTGGGGGAGCACTTTCAAGCTTTAAAGATCAATGGTTACAAAACTGTCAGTCAGGACGATCTTTTAGCCTATTACAGGGGGGAAAAGCTCCTGCCGGAAAAAGCTCTCTTTTTAAGTTTTGAGGATGGGCGCCGGGATACGGCAGTTTTTTCCAGCAAGCTTCTGGAAAAATATAACTTCATCAGTAGTTTCTTTACCTATGCTCTAAATTTAGAACTTAGAGATGAAAAATTTCTTGACGAAAAAGATTTAAAGAAGATGATAAAAAGTGGCTATTTCGAAACTGGAACTAATGGTTACCGCCTCTCTTATATCAATGTCTTTGACAGATATGAGAATTACCTGGGGGAGCTTGAACCAGAGGGTTTTATAAATCTCAGTAAATATCTGGACAGGAATTATGACCACTATCTCATGGACTATATTAGGGATGAGGAAGGGATCCCTAAAGAAAGCCAGGGGGAAATGACTGAGAGAATAAAAAAAGACTACTATCTCATGGAAGAGGTCTACCAAAAGAAAATGGGATTTGTGCCCCAGCTTTATATCCTCATGCACTCAAATAGTGGACAGTATGGGACCAATAAAATAGTTAGCCAGGTCAATGAAGAAATGTTAAAAAAACAGTTTACAATGAACTTCAACAGGGAAGGCTACGCCTATAATGACCAGCAAACAGATATCTATAATCTTAGCAGGCTTCAACCCCAGGCTCATTGGTACACTAATCATCTCCTGATGAGAATTAAAGACAGTACAGGTCAAGATTTGATTTTTAAGACAGGGGAGGCAGAAAAGGCAAGTATGTGGGAGGTTCTTGAAGGGGCAGGAGAATTTACAGCTGCAAAAATAATTGCAACTTCTGAGCCTGATGGCCGCAGTATGATAGAGTTTAAAGGGACTGTTCTGCCCCAGGATTATCAGTTAGAAGTATTTTTAAAGGGAAATAAAAAGGGCAGCCAGGTCCTTCTTTTTAAAGAAGGCCAAACCGGGCAAAGGGCCTTGGAGATAAAGCTAAAAGACAACAATTTAATTATTGAAGACCGGGGCGAGAATATTTTTGAATTAAATTTAGATATTTTTGATGGTAAGGCTTTTCAAACAAAGGCTGAAAATAGCTTTGAATCACTAGAAGCAGCCTATAAATTTTATCTGAAGAAAAATACTCTCATTGCTGATCAGACTGATCCAAACCTGAAAAATGATTTAGAGATTGCCGATGGTGAAAATCTTTTCTGGCCAGAGCTAGAAAGCAAAAGCCCGGGCTCACGCAAATTAAATTTAAGGTTTGAAGGAGAATATTTATCTGTGAATATTGATAATAAGGAAGCTGTAAGCAAACTAAAGCTTTCTTCTAAGGGCAGGGATAAACTTTTTTTACTGTCTGCCTGGGAAGACAGGGGATACAGTCAGAGGAACCTGGCTGATAATGTCTATGACGGAGTTTTTGAAAATCTTATGATTAAAGATATAGAGGGTAATCTGATCTTCAGCCAGGAAGGAAGAAATAAGGCTGGCTTGGTCAAGAGGATATCTGACGGTAAAGAGAGCTTGATAAATTGGGTTATAAAAAACTTATAAAGAAGGAGCTGGTGGCTAAAGTGAAAAAAAATATCCTGAAAAGGGCCTCTTTCATTGGCTTAATCTTTTTTCTTATTCTTTTCCCAGCGGCTTGTTCTAAGGAGAAGGAGCCATCTTACCTGGCTCCTTCTTTTTCCCTGTGGACTGCCTATTGGGGACCAGATAATCTGACAGATGAGACCCAGGACCTGGGGGCAAGCCTTGAAGCGCTTTCTTACTTTGCAGTTTATTTTAAGGAAGATGGTTCTTTTCTTCTGCCGGAGAGGTTAAAAAAGGATCAGGAAAAAATGCTGGTCTGGCATGAGAGAGCGTCTCTAAGGACTTATTTAACTTTTGTTAATGATATTGAGAAGAATGACGGGACTTCCTCCCTTAAGGACAGGGATTTGCTAAAAAAACTTTTTGCCAGTCCAGAGAGCAGGGAGGAACATATTAGAGAAATTTGTTCCCTGACGCAGAAAGAAGGTTTTGATGGTCTGGAAATAGACTATGAAGCCTTAAAAGATGATGAGGCTCTCTGGGAGAATTATCTTTATTTTCTGAAGGAATTAAGTGTGGAAAGCAAAAAAGAAGGACTCCTCCTAAGGGTTGTCCTGGAACCATCAGCACCTTTTGACAGAATGTCTTTTCCAGAAGGACCAGAATATGTTCTCATGTGTTATAACCTTCATGGGACAGGTACAAAGCCTGGCCCTAAGGCCGATCAAGAATTTCTAAAAAAGATGCTGGTAAAATCTACCGCTCTGCCAGGACAGGTAAATTTTGCCCTTTCTACAGGAGGCTTCTTTTTTAAAGAAACTGGCTCAGTTACAGCCCTTACTGAAGAAGAGGCGGCCAAACTTGCCCGGGAAGGAAAGATTAAGGCTAAACGTGACCCTGCAAGCCGGGCTCTGTATTTTAAAATAAATGATGATCAAAAAGGAAAAGGTACTGTTTGGTATGCAGACAGCACAACCTTAAAATCCTGGATTGGCTTTCTTTCTTCAGAAGAAGCCCTGGGAGAGTTAAAGATAAGCCTGTGGAAGGCTGGAGGCAATCTTTCTTTTAAGGATTTAAATAAATAGGCCCAGGACGGCTAAAGAAAAGAAAAAAGCTAACGATATATAATCTGTGCGACAATTTGCTTTTAAAGGAGTAATAAATTTGCTTAGAGGATTATATTCGGCAGGCTCAGGCCTTACAGCCCTTTTGCAGAAACAAGAAATAGAAACTAATAACCTTGTGAACGCAGAAACAGCAGGCTATAAGAGGCAACAAACAGTATTTAAAAATTTCAGAGATGTTCTTATCGATGAAATTAATTATAGGGAAGCCAGCCTTAATAAACCCAGTATTGGCTCCATTAGTCATGGTGTCATGGTGGATGACGTTATAACTATTTATGAACAGGGAATCCTGGTTGCTACGCAAAACAAGCTAGATTTAGCCCTGGACGGTGATGGCTACTTTACCATTATTGATAAAGATGGTAAGGAGTACTATACCAGAGATGGTGGATTTAAGCTTAATTTTGAAGGAACTCTGGTTAATAATAATGGTTTGATAGTTGCCGGTGAGAAAGGTTCAATTAATTTGCAGGGCGAGTTTATAAGCTTTGAACCAGATGGCTCAGTCTACCTTGATGGAGAGTTTGTAGACAGACTGAGGTTAGTTAATTTAGAAGAACCTATAAAGATAGGATCAAACAGATTTTTACCGGTTGGTGAAAGCCCCCAGCCTTTTGATTACAGAAAAGGCAGACTGATTCAGGGATACATAGAACAGTCCAACGCTAACGTAATTGATAGTATGACAAGATTTATTGCCCTGACCAGATCTTACGAATCCAGCCAGAAAGTAATACAGACAATAGATAACACCTTAGAAAAAGCGATTAACGAAGTAGGAAGAGTATAGAGGAGGTAAAAAGATGATCAGAGCCTTAAGTATTGCTGGTTCAGGTATGAAAATTCAACAAATGCAGTTAGACACCATTGCCAACAACCTGGCCAACGTTAACACAACAGGATTTAAGAAAAACAATATAGAATTTCAAGATATGCTATATCAAAAAATGCAGGTAGCTACAAGAGAGAAACCTGTAAATATAGAGGTTGGTACTGGTGCCCGCCTGTCATCAACAATGGTCGATTTTACACAAGGTATTCTGGAATCAGTTGAGAATCCTTTTTCCCTGGCTATTGATGGCACGGGCTTTTTTAAGATTCAACTGGCCAATGGTGATATTGGCTACAGCAGAAATGGTGCCTTTAACCTAAACGCAGATAATGTTTTGGTTACCGCCGATGGTTACAAACTTTTAAATACCAGTGGTGGTGAAATAAAATTACCAGCCCCCTATGAAGATGTACAAATTACAGAAACAGGCGAAGTTTTTGTTAAAGAAATAGGTAAGCCTGATTTTACCTCTGTTGGAGTTATTCAGCTTACTAATTTTCCTAACCCTGCAGGCCTTGAGAAAAAAGGTGGAAGTGTCTATATGCCTAACGTAACTTCAGGTGATCCTATCGATGGAGTGGCTGGCGGTGATGGTTATGGAAAAATCAGACAGAGATTCCTTGAAAGATCCAATGTTCAGGTCGTAGATGAAATGATTAACATGATTACCTCACAAAGGGCTTATGAAATAAGCAGTAAAATGATTCAAACTTCAGATGAAATTCTTCAGATGACCAATAACCTGAGAAGATAAGACCAGATTAAAGAGAGGTTGTGATTTTTTTGGAGATTAAAAATATTAATATGCCTTCCGCAAACAGCCACCTTACAAAGAAGACTCAGGCAGATGAAAGTAGCAAGGAGAGCTTTGATGTTAAACTTATGGAAGCTTGTCAGATGATGGAAAGTTTTTTTGTAAAAGAAATTTTAAAAAGTGCTGATAATATCTCCTATTCGGATAACACTCTTTTTGAAAAGGGCCAGGGCGAATTAATCTTTAAAGATATGCTTAACGATGAATATGCCCAGCTTATGAGCAAAGGAAATGGTATGGGGATTGCACAATTACTTTATAATCATTTAAAAAAGGATTAAAATAGTGTATAAATAGAGGGAAGGGTGCTTTAAAATACCCTTTCCTTTTTTAATTATTTTTTCAGGAGGGAAAAACTTTTGCTGGAAACATTTATTTACAGTCTTGTAGCTGGCCTTATGACTGGCGTGGGCTCACTGCCCCTAATTTTTATCAAAGAAATTGCCCATAAATGGCAAGACTCCCTTTTAGGCTTTGCAGCCGGCGTAATGGTTGGAGTTTCCTTTCTGGCGCTTTTAGCAGAAGCCTTGTTAATTGGAGGACATTTTCAGGTTATTCTGGGCTTAACTATGGGATTTTTAGTTATTGGGCTAATTGAAAGATTTGTACCTCACTTTGAAATGGGTGATATGGGAAAGGAAACAATAAAGTTAAAAAGAAGGATGATTTTAATCGCCTCAGCTATAGCTTTGCACAACTTTCCAGAAGGCTTTGCTATCGGAGTAAGCTTTGGTTCTGATGTCCCAGGCCTAGGTTTTCTTATGGTTGTAGCCCTGGGTTTGCACAATGCTCCTGAGGGTCTGGTAGTTGCAGCTCCTCTTAAAGAACTGGGTTATCCTAATTGGCTAATTTTTTTAATAACATCTGCTACTGGCTTAACTATGCCAATTGGTGCCATGGCTGGCTATTTACTTGTTAGCTGGGAGAAATCTATTTTGGTTTTTGGCCTTGCTTTTGCAGCAGGTGCTATGCTTTATGTTGTTTCTCATGAACTTTTACCTGAAAGTCACAGTCACGGCTATAAAAAACAAGCTACCAATGGTTTTCTGATAGGAATTATTCTAACAATAATAATGGAGAGTTATCTGTGAGAAATTTGCTTTTACGTATTAAAGAATATAAATATATGGCACTTTTATCCATCTTCTTTTTGTTTATACAAACTGGAGCGGATCTTTTATTGCCAACTTTTCTTGCCGCTATCATTGATAAGGGAGTAGTCCCCGGTGATATCGACTACATAATAAAAATGGGTTTGGGGATGCTTCTTGTAGCAGCTCTTGGGGGGATAGCTACAATAGTGTCCTCCTATTTTTCTGCCAAGACCAGTTTGGGCTTTGCAAAATCCTTAAGGCGGGATGTCTTTAAAAAAGTCTCTGATTTCTCCTTAAAGGAAATAAATGATTTTGGCACAGCCTCCCTGATTACCAGAACAACTAATGATGTGGTTCAGATGCAGAACTTTATAATTTCTGCTCTCAGGATTTTTGTCAGAGCCCCTATTATGGCCCTGGGCGGTATTAGCCTGGCCCTCTATATGGATCCAAGTCTTTCTATGATTTTAGCTCTGGTGGTAGTCTTATTGGTGGCAATAATTATTACTATTACCAGAAGGACCAGCAAACTTTATGGCATTCTGCAGGGAAAAATCGACCAGCTTAATCTCCTTTTGCGCGAAAGACTGGTAGGAGTCAGGGTTTTACGAGCCTTTAACCGGGAAGAGGAGCATATGGGGAAATATGAAGAGACAAACCAAGACCTGATGCTTACTGCTATTAGAATTAACAGGATTATGTCTATCATGATGCCGCTAATGATGCTTCTGATGAACTTTTCATCTGTGGCTATCCTTTGGTTTGGCGCCATCAGGGTAGAAAATCAAGCTCTTTTAGTGGGCAACCTTCTTGCTTTTATTCAGTACGCTTCTTTGATTCTTTTTTCTTTTGTTATGATGACCATGCTTTTTATTACCTTCCCCAGGGCCCAGGTCTCTGCGGAAAGGATTAATGAAATTCTTATCAGAGAGGTTACAATTAAAGATAAGGATGATGCCAGAGAGCTTGAAAAAATAGAAGAGATTATTTTTAAAGATATTTCCTTTGCCTACTTTGAGGGGGGAAATCCTTCTTTAAAGGATATAAATTTGACTATAGAAAAGGGCGACAAAATAGGAATTATTGGTGGGACGGGTTCAGGAAAGACCACCATGGTAAATCTGCTTCCCCGCTTTTATGATCCAACAGAGGGTTCCATAGAAATAAATGGTATTAATCTTAAAGATATAAGGCTGGCTTCTTTGAGGGAAAAAATAGGTTATGTTCCTCAGGAAAGTTTTGTTATGAGTGGTTCGATAGGTGAGAATATTAATTTTGGCAAGAAGGAAGAAAATACCTTTTCGGCTAAAGAAATTATTGAAAAAGTTCAGTTAGCAGATTTTGTTGATAAATTGCCTGATGGCATGGAAGGAGAGCTCTACCAGGCCGGTAAAAATATTTCTGGAGGTCAAAAACAAAGAATTAATATAGGCAGAGCGCTTGCCCTTAACCCAGACCTCCTCATTTTTGATGATAGTTTTTCTGCCCTTGATTATAGGACAGATTATCTGATTCGTAAGGCAATTAAAGAGATGAGCACGGATAAAATAATTATCATGGTAGCCCAAAGGGTAACTACAGTTATGGATGCAGATAAGATTATTCTTTTGGACAAAGGAGAAATAAAGGGAATAGGAAGTCACAAGGAGCTTTTGGCTGGGAATAAAATATACAGAGAGATTGTTTCTTCTCAATTGAGTGAGGAGGAATTGGCATGAGCAGAGCTTTTGGCCGGGGCCCCGGATACCTTAGAGGCACGGGAGAGAAGCCCCGTGATTTAAAAGAGACAGGCAAAAGACTCTTTTCTTATTTGCAGCCTCATAAAAAAAGAATAGTAACTGTCTTTATTCTGGCTACCTTAAGTACAGTTTTTTCAATCCTAAGCCCCAAAATAACGGGCCTGGCCACAACCAAAATATTCGAGGGCTTTATGGGCAGAAAAGATATTCAGATGCCAGCTAATTTGCAGCCAATGGGGATAGATTTTACCTACGTAGGCAAAATTGCCTTGTTTCTTCTTTTCATCTACCTCTTTAGTGCACTTTTTACTTATATTTTACACTACACTTTGGCAGGACTCTCACAAAGGATTGTTTACACAATGAGGCAGGAGATGAGCGAAAAACTTAGCCGTCTGCCAATAAGTTACTTTGACCGGAATTCCCAGGGTGAGATTTTAAGTAGGATCGTTAATGACGTGGATAATATAGGCTCTACCTTGCAGCAAAGTTTGTCGCAATCAATAACATCTGTGGTATCTATTGCAGGCGTTCTGGGCATGATGCTTTATATAAGTCCCCTCCTTTCCCTGGCCGCCTTCACCACCATACCCTTGAGCATTCTGGGTACCAGAATGATTGTAGCCAGATCGCAAAAATATCATAAGGGGCAACAGGATTCGCTGGGACATGTAAACGGGCATATCGAAGAAATGTATACGGGACACACCATAATTAAGGCTTTTGCCTATGAGGATAAATCCCTGGAAAACTTTGAAAAGTTTAATGAGGATCTCTATGAGTCGGGCTGGATGGCTCAATTTTTGTCGGGCATGATTATGCCTCTAATGGGCTTTATAAATAACCTGGGCTACGTTTTTGTTGCCGTTTTAGGTGGAATAAGAATATCTCAGGGTTTAATTAATATAGGTGACGTCCAGGCTTTTATTCAATACACCAGACAAATGAACCATCCAATTGTTCAGGCTGCCAGTATCTCCAACATTCTTCAGTCAACCCTGGCCTCAGGAGAGAGGATTTTTGAATTCCTTGATCAGGAAGAAGAACCCAGAGATGAAGATCTCATGCAGGCTTGCAGCAGCTGTCAGGGCAATATTAATTTTGATAATGTTTATTTTGCTTACAATGATGATGATTATATAATAAATGGATTTTCCCTGGATGTGAAATCCGGACAAACTATTGCCATTGTTGGGGCTACGGGCTCAGGTAAGACAACCCTGGTAAATTTACTTATGAAATTTTATGACATAAATGGGGGCAGTATCACAATTGATGGGGTTAACATAAATGATATGAGCAGAAATGGGGTCAGGAGTATCTTTGGTATGGTTTTGCAGGACACCTGGCTCTTTAAGGGGAGCATCCTGGAAAATATCGCTTACGGAAACGCCAGAGCCAGTCAGGAAGAAGTTTGCAGGGCCGGTAAAATGGCTTATCTGGATTCATTTATTGACAGCCTGCCTCATGGTTACCAGACAGAAATTAATGAAGATGGCAGCAATATCTCCCGGGGCCAAAAACAGCTGATTACTATTGCCAGGGCTTTTGTTTCTGACCCGGCGGTACTTATTCTTGATGAGGCAACCAGTAACGTTGACACCAGAACTGAAAAGTTAATCCAGGAAGCCACCCGGAGTCTTATGAAGGGGCGGACAAATTTTATTATTGCTCATCGGATTTCCACCATTATGGAAGCGGATTTAATTATCTTTCTGGAGGACGGCAGGATAAAGGAAAAAGGCAGCCACCAGGAATTACTGGCTCAAAAAGGTATGTATTATGATTTATACAAGAGCCAGTTTACACAATAATTTCCAGGGCTGCGGGTAAAACCTCAAAGAGGGCTGGCAGCTTGTCGGCTTGTTCACCGTCTATATCCAAAACTAAATCCTCCAAAGGACTTGTCAGATTTATTTTTTTAGCCTTACGATAGATTACAGCAGGATGCTTTATATGCTGGCCGGTAATTATCTTAGGGAAAATCTCGACAAGTTCTTTTTTACTGCTTTTTTTTATGAGGAGAAAGTCCAGGAGCTGGTCATTAATTTTTGCGTCAGGAACCATCTTCTTAAAGCCACCAACATGAGTGGTGTTAGAAACCAAAAAAAGAAAAGCATCTTCATTGAAGGCTGGCTCATGGTCAATCTGTATTGTAACTGGAAATGATTTGTCCAGCTGGCCGGGTAATTCAATGGCCCCCTGCAGGTAGTAGGCATAGCGTCCCAGGATAGTTTTGGTGTCAATAGCAACTTCGTGGGCAATATTAGTGAAAGCACCTCCTGCAGCAACATTAACAAAATATTTATCATGGACCTTGCCGACATCGGCCCAGAGACTTTCTCCCCTTATAATCATTCCGGCAAACTCATCCGGGTCTGAAGGCAGGCCAAGATAGTCTGAGAAATCATTGACACTTCCTGCAGCCAGAATAGCTAATTTGCATTTCTTTTCAGAATCTAAAATACCGTTGACAACTTCGTTTACAGTTCCATCACCACCACAGGCCAGGATAATATCGTATCCTTCCTTGCAGGCTGACTTTGCCTGATAATAGGCGTCATCCTTCTTTTGTGTTGCAAAAATAGATATTTTATAAAGGCCAGTTTCAGCTAATTTTCTTATTACTATAAAAGCTTTGTCCTGATGATTTTGTGTTCCTGAAGAGGGGTTATAGATAAGTTTTAGTTTAAGCATGTCCTCATTCCTTTGCTTTTTAATCTTCTACTGGATATTATTATATATTAAAAGAGACTTTTGTTAAAAGGAGGCCGCATATGAAGAAGATTTTATGCTTTGGTGATAGCCTTACCTACGGTTATGGGGTGCCCCAATCAGCTGTTTGGCACCAGCTATTGCAGAAGGAAAATGATATCAGGATTATCAACCGTGGCCAAAATGGCGATAGTCTCTTGGGTATGTCCTTAAGGTTGCAGAGGCATGTTTTAGAGTCAGGGGCAGATATCTGTTTTTTTATGGCAGCCAGTAATGATTTGATTAGCGGCAGGAAGATTGATGATGTCTTTGAAGATATAAAGAAAATCAAAGAGAGGATTTCTGCAGCTGGCATTAAGTGTTATTATTTTCTCCCCCCTCCGGCTATTGGAGAAATGGCGGAAATTTCATGGGATTCCTGGCCAGATTATGAGGCCTTTAACAATGACCTGGAGAAACTTGCCCTTTGGGCCCAGGAGGAATTTGGCAGCGAGTTTTTAAATATTTATCAGGGCTTTGCTGATTTGGATTATGCTGAAAGGAAAAAACTCTATCTTGATGGAATACATTTGAAGGAAGAGGGACATGTCCTTTTGGCTTCTCTTGTGGAAGTAAGATTATAGGGTTAAAATATTTAAAAAAGGGGGGCATAAAATGAAAGTTGATCTTAATTGTGACCTTGGTGAAAGTTTTGGTGCTTATAAAATCGGTGAGGAAGACAGGATCTTAGACTATGTCAGCTCAGTTAATATTGCATGTGGTTATCATGCGGGGGATCCCATGGTTATGGCTGATACTGTAAAAATGGCTATAGAAAAAGGAATAGCAATCGGAGCCCATCCTGGCTTTCCTGATTTAATGGGCTTTGGGCGCAGAAAAATGGAGCTTAGTTTAGAGGAAGCCCGTAATTATATGATTTATCAGATGGGCGCTCTGGAAGGATTTATCAAGGCGGCCGGTGGAAGATTAAACCATGTTAAGCCTCATGGAGCCTTGTATAATATGGCAGCTGTAGATTATAAGCTGGCCAGGGCCTTGGCTGAGGCTGTTTATGATTATGACAAGAATTTAATCTTTGTTGCCTTGGCAGGATCTGAGGCGGTAAAGGCTGGCCGAGATGTTGGTTTGCAGGTAGCAGGTGAAGTTTTTGCTGACCGGGCTTATGAGGAAGATGGCACTCTAGTATCAAGAAATAAGCCAGGTGCAGTGATTAAAGATGAAGAGATCGCTTTAGAGAGAACCCTGGAATTTGTTGAGAAGAAAAAAGTTACTGCAATTACTGGTAAAGTGATAGATATTGAAGCTGATACCATCTGCTTGCATGGTGACAATGAAGAAGCGGTTCTTTTTGCCAGATTAATTAATGAAAAGTTCAAAGAAAAGGGAATCAGAATAGAGGCACTTGGATAGGAGTAAAAATATGGAAGACAAGATTCGTTTTGTTGCCAGGGGTGACAGCTCAATCCAGCTTGTTTTTGGCAATGAAATTAGCGAAGAAATAAATGAAGAAATAAGAAAATTTATCTATGCCCTTGAATG
>CAZUPR010000015.1:0-3046 GCA_964622305.1 uncultured Eubacteriales bacterium | reverse complement strand
AGAATAGCCACTCCCCGCTTAAAAGAACCAAGGGAAAAAATTTGGGCCGGTTCAGTTGGCATTGCCGGAACCCAGACAGGTATTTATCCTATTGAAAGCCCGGGGGGCTGGCAGATTATAGGCAGGACTCCCTTAAAACTTTTTGATCCCCAGCGAAAACCAGAAATACTTTTACGTACTGGAGATTACATTACTTTTTACCCTGCTGATCCAGAGGAGTATTTTGCAGAGAAAGGCGGAAGAGATGGAGAAGAAGGTTAACATAAGGGTAATAAATCCTGGGATTATGTCCAGTATTCAGGATTTAGGACGAAAAGGCTATCAGGCATATGGGGTGCCCGAGGCCGGAGCTATGGATAAGGAAGCGGCCCTGATTGCTAATCTCTTGCTTGGAAATCCCGGGGGAGCCGCCTTGATAGAGGTTACCTTTATGGGTTTGGAGCTTGAGTTTGACGACAGCCTTATGATTGCAGTAGCAGGAGCTGACCTTAGTTTTCAGATAAATGGATTTCCCGCACCAATGTACCAGAGCATCTGTATGCAAGCTGGTTCCAGACTATCTTTTAAAGGCATGCGACAAGGTGCCAGGGCTTATTTGGCTCTGGGAGGAGAGATATGCCTGCCTGAGATAATGGGCAGTTACTCAACCTACATGAGGGGACAACTTGGTGGTTATCAGGGCAGGAAGCTGGAAAAAGGAGACCTTTTACAGATTAATGGCAGAGAATGTCAGGGAAAAGCTTTGACAGATGATTTAATAAGAGATTACCGGGTAAGTGAATTAAGGGTTCTTTTGCACCGGGATGAAGATAATTTTACCGGCCAGGGCATAAACCATTTTTTGACAGGCTCCTATGCTATATCAAACAGCTCGGACCGAATGGGATACAGATTAGAGGGACCAGTCATAAGTCACAGGCATGGCGCCGATATTATCTCCACTGCAATAAACTTTGGAGCTATTCAGGTACCAGGCCACGGACAGCCGATTGTTATGCTTGCAGACAGACAGACAGTGGGCGGGTATGCTCAGATTGCGACAGTTATATCGGCGGATCTTCCTCTTTTAGCGCAAATGCTCCCTGGGCAGGAAGTAAGTTTTAAAGAGCTTTCTCTTAGAGAGGCCCAGGATATTTACAGAGAGAGGATGCTTATTCTCAGAAAAACCCTTGCTTAATTAATAATGGAGGTGGGACGGATGGCAGAAAAGAATTATATGGAGATTTATCATAAGTGGTTAAGCAAAGAAATGCTTGATCCGGAGATAAAGGCAGAGCTGGAAGACATGGCTGGCGATGAAAAAGAGATAGAGGAAAGATTCTATCAAACTATTGAGTTTGGCACGGCTGGCCTAAGAGGCATGCTTGGTGCTGGAACAAACAGGATGAATATCTATACAGTCAGAAGAGCAGCCCAAGGTTTTGCTGCTGCTATTAATAAAAATGGCAGGCAAGACAATAGCGTAGTTCTGGCCTGCGACTCAAGGAGAAAGTCGGAAGAATTCTCCAGAGAATCAGCTAAGATTTTTGCATCTAATGGAATTAAGGTTTATTTATTTTCAGAAGTTACGCCAACTCCTCTTCTTTCTTATGCAGTCCGCCTCTTGGGTTGTTCCGGTGGTGTTATGATTACAGCCAGCCATAATCCTAAAAATTACAATGGTTATAAGGTCTACTGGGATGACGGAGCTCAGGTTACTGAAGATAAGGCTTCAATTATTATTGATGAGGTTAACAAGGTTGATAATTATCTTGACCTGGAGACAGCCAGCTTTGACTCTTATTTTGCAGAAGGCATGATTAATTTTGTCTACGATGAAGTTTATGAAAAATATTATGAAGAAATAAAGAATCTTAAATACATGAAAGATAATGAAAAGGAGCTATCAGTTCTTTTTTCAGCCTTCTTTGGCACATCTATGAAGGCTGTCAGCAGAGTCATGAAAGACTTCTCCTTTAAAAATTTCAGTTTGCTTGAGGAGCAGGCCCTGCCTAACTCAGAATTTCCTGACCTGGAATATCCTAATCCCGAAGATCCATCAACCTTCAAGCTTCTTTTGGAAAAGGCTCAGGAAAATCCAACAGATTTATTAATGGCTACAGATCCTGATGGTGACAGGATTGGCTGCCAGGTTTTGCATAAGGGACAATATCAAGTACTTACCGGTAACCAAATGGGAGTCTTGATGGTGGATTATCTGGTTAATCAGCCTGACTTGCCAGAAAAGAGCTATATTATAAAGACTGTAGTTACTATGGATTTGGCTGCCAGGATTGCCCAGGAAAAAGGCGTTAAAACCTATGAGGTTTTGACAGGCTTTAAATATGTGGCTGCTTTAGCAGAGAAATTGCTGCAAAAGGGCGAATACTATGTTTTTGGCTATGAGGAAAGCTACGGTTATATGCCCCGGCTTTTTGTGAGGGACAAGGACGGGATTCAGGCCTTAGTTTTATTGGCACAAATTGCCGATGATTTAAAGAGTCAAGGCCAGACCTTGATAGACCGGCTCGATCAGCTTCATGAACAATTTGGCTATTATAAGGAAGTAAATATTTCCAGAAATTATGAGGGGATAGCGGGCAAAGAAAAAATCAACAGCATCCTGAGCAGTCTGAGAGCAGACTTTCCTGACCAGAAAGAATTGCCCCTGGTGAGAATGCAGGATTTTAAATATTCTGAAGAGAAAGATTTAAAAACAGGTATTAGCAGCAAGCTTGACCTGCCAAAATCTAATGTACTAAAATTCTTTTTGGAAGATGGTTCCTGGGTTGCAATAAGACCTTCAGGCACAGAACCCAAGATAAAGTATTATTTTTCTGTCTATGGAAAAAATAAAGAAGAGGCAGAAAGCAAGGCAGAAAACTTTTCTGAAATATTCTTTAAAAATCTCTAAAAGTATTTGCACTGACCCCATCTTTATGCTATATTCTAATAGTCACTAAAAACAGAAACAAAGAATAAAAAAAGTTAATAAAGTTTTAAAAAGCTATTGACAAGGCAAGTTAAGCTTGTTAATATAAAGAACGTTGCCGCCGTTAGTATGGCA
>CAZUPR010000014.1:10972-30857 GCA_964622305.1 uncultured Eubacteriales bacterium | reverse complement strand
ATCTTTTTGTTTGTTTACTTTATAAATCTCTCCTTGACATATCACCAGATTGCTTTATTATAAACATCCTTTTTTATAACACTTATTACATCGGTTAAGATTTGTAATTATTTAGAAGAGTCTGCAATGATTTCATCAATATAATCAAGATAAATTTTCCTGATTGCTGGGTTTTCACCCAATCCTTTTAAATAAACTTCTACCTTGTAGCCCTTGTCTGTAAGAATACTCTTCCAGGAATCCTCTTCGTCGCCAGCCATATCGTTAATGGCATGGTCGCCAGCTACAAGCATAAGAGGCATTAGAAGAAGCTCTTCATATGATGAAATCTTTTCCATAATGTCATCAAGTTCTGGATATCCCTCTATGTTGGCAATATAAACATGAGGAATCTGATCATTTATCTTATATTGGAGGGCTGCATAAGAAGAATTGGCCGGATGGCTGGCTCCATGGCCCATTAGAATAACAGCCTTTTTTTCACTGGTCTCAGGAATCTGCTCTTTTAAGGCCTCAATGGCTCTAAAATAATCTTCCGTAGAATAAAGGAGAGATTTACCTGTTCTTAATATTTCAAAATCCTTGGCAAAGTCCCTGGCAGGAGCTAAAATCTTTTCATTGTATTCTTCGCCGGGGATAATGTGCAGGGGCTGAATATAAACTTCATCAAAGGCCTCTTCTTTTAAATCGCCCAGAACTTCTTCCAGAGATTTAGTTTTGATTCCTTCTTTTTTTTCAAGAGATTTACGAACCATGCCAGAAGTAAAGGCCCTTCTTACTTCAAAATCCGGAAACTTAAGAGCCACCTCTTCTTCCACCATAGCAATACTTCTTTTTAAAACATCAATATAACTTGTACCAAAACTTGTGACAATAATTGCTTTTTTTTTCATTCTTTCACTCCTTCTTGGTTTTATTTATTATAAAAATGTTGGATTTCTTTATTTAAAGCAAAAGAATAAATATAACTTTCTTTTACCTTCTTACCACTTATTTTTTCCAGGGCCTCTTTATAGAGATCAAGCTGTTTAGCATACTTCTTTACAAGATTATCTTCAAAACCCTCATTAATAAAGTCAGTCTTATAGTCTAAAAGAACCAGCTGGTCACCTTCTGCAAAATAGCAGTCTATTACACCCTGAATAAAAAGCTCCTCAGGCTCTTTACTCTTATAAACAAAACTAACCTCTCTTTTGGCTCCATTCGATTCTACCATTCTTTGGCCTATTGGGCTCATAAAAAACTGTAAAAAAACAGAAGGTTCTAAAATTTGGGCCTCAGCTTCAGTTAGAAGCTCCTTTTCTTCCATCCTTTTAATTTCAGCCTTTATCGCTTCCAGGCTTGACAAAGAATTTAAATCACAGTTTTGCATAAAGAAGTGCGTAATAAGGCCTTTCTCAGCGGCTGTAAAAGACTTCTTACCTTCTAAAAAGGCAGGAGTTTTTACCAAAGGAGGAATCTGATAAAGATTCCTGGTCAAGGAGCCCTCCCTCATTTGATTTAGCTCGGAAACTGTTATCTTAGAAGGTATTTTGCTTAAATGAGGCCTGGGATAGGCCCAGGAAAACCTTTCATTTAGGTCCTTGTCTTCATAATTTGTAAGCTGTGAGGAAAAATCTTCCAAAAACTCCCTGAATTGACTCTTGGTTAACTTTTCTCTGATTATTTCTTTTTGAATATTTTCTTTCTTGATTATATTTACCTTCCAGTCCTTACCCTCAAGCCAGCCAGTGGGCCAATAAAGAACAAGCCCCAGCCAGTCCAGGTAGGAATCTGCCTTGATAATTTCAAAGTTACTAATGGTTCTCAGCCATTTTTCCTGATCCTTTTCCAGATCTTTTGTAGTTGCAGTCAAAATAAGCCTATCCTTAGCTCTGGTCAAAGCTACATAGAGCACCCTCATTTCTTCTGCCATATTCTCTAAAAGGATTTCCTTTTTTAATGCCAGACGGGGCAGACTCTCCCTCTTAACTCTCTTTTGCGGATTAACATAGAGAGGGCCCAGGCCTAAGTCTTTGTGGAAAAGAAAATCTCCCCTAAGATCACTTTTATTAAAGTTTTTGCCCGCAGCAGCCAGGATCACTACAGGGAATTCAAGACCTTTACTCTTATGGATAGTCATCAATCTGACAACATTCTCGTTTTCGCCGATGATTTTTGCTGATCCCATATCTCCCCTTGCCTTTTGAAAGTCATCAGAAAACCTGATGAAATTAAAGAGCCCGGCCTGGCCTCTCTTTTCCAGAGAAGCAGCCTTTTCTAAAAGCAGCTTAAGGTTGGCCTGCCTTTCCTTGCCCTTAACCATAGCCCCGGCATAATAATAAAAACCTGTCTCCAGCATGAGACTCCAAAGGAATTCCTCAGTGCTTTCAAACTTTGCCCTTTGGCTCCAAAGATTAATTTTTTGGTAAAAGTTTTTCACTTTCTCAGCCAAAGGAGAATGGTCTTTTAATTGATAGGCCTCAGTAGCCTCATGATAAGCAAGATCAGGGGCTTCTTTTCTTATTTCAAGCAATTCCAGGGTTGAAAAATTTCCAATTGGAGAACGCATAAGAGTCAAAAGAGAAAGGTCATCTTTTTTATTATCAATCACCTTTAGAAGACTCAAGAATATTTTAATCTCCAGGGAATCAAAATATCCCTGGTTATCATCGGCATAAACTGGTATGCCAGCTTTTATAAAAACATCATTAAAGACCAGAGACCAATTTTTTACTGACCTGAAAAGAACAGTTATATCCTTCCAGTCAGCCTCATAAAAGCTCCCTCTTTTAGAATCATAGAGAAGGCTGCCTTTGAGGCCCTTTATTTTTTCTGCAATCAGATGTGCTTCTGTCTCAGCATCAGTTAAATCAAGGAGTTCAGGGTCAAGATCTTCCCAAGAAAGACTGTCTGCCTTATTAATAATATTTAATTCAATTTCCGGGTCTTCCCGGTCCCCATAAAGGGCCCCAGGCCAGAGCCAAACATCTTCTTTATAATCGATGCCACCAATTTCCTCTCGCATAAGCTTAGAAAAAATATAGTTAATCCCTTGTAGAATTTCCTTTCTGGTACGGAAGTTTTTGGCCAAATCAATTCTTTCATTTATAGCCCCCTGGTTATCAGGGCCTTTGCTGTAGGTCTTGTATTTTTCTATAAAAAGTTCAGGGTCTGCTAATCTAAATTTATAGATGCTCTGCTTAAGGTCACCAACCAGGAATAAATTTCTCTCCCGGCGGATAGAGTTAATTATCTTTTCCTGAACAGGGTTACTGTCCTGATACTCATCAACAAAAATATAGGCAAACTCTTCCTTCAAGGCTGCAGCATTTTCTGGGTTTTCCAAAACCTGTAAAGATAAATGTTCAAGGTCATTGAAGTCCACTAAAGACTTATCCAGCTTTTTCTTTTGAAAGGAATTGTGAAATTCCAAAGTTAAATTGTAGAGGCTCTTTAAGGGACTATATAGCTGGTTAATATCATAAGTGTAAGAAGAAATATCCCGGCTGAAGATTTCCTTGTCAAAGAGATTATTAATTATTTTTTTGTAATCGTCCCGGTGTTTTTTAACTTTTTCTTGTAGTTCTTCATCAAGAACATTGTCTTTTTTTATAGAAGCAAATTTTTGAAAAAGCGGTTTGCCAGATATTTGAAAATCCTGGCCGGAAAAATAAGCATTAATTTCCTTCCTTAAATTTACCATTAAGTCCCTGTCTGAATAAAGAGCAGGAAGATAGGCCTCAGGCCCCAGTGGGTCCTGGGCTGCCTCTATTGTAAGATTCAGTAAAACTTCTGCCCCCTCCAGGTCACGGATAACAGATTTTTTTATTGCTTCCATCCATGAGGATTGGAAAATTTCTTCTTTTGAGGATTGAAAGTTGTCGATTTTTTCTTTAAGCCAGATAAAGGGTTGAGGCTGGCTAAGGATGAAGTCATAAAGAGAAAAGACAAGCTCTTCTATTTTTGCATCCCCCTTGTTTTCTGTGTAGGAATCTATAAGGAGATGGAAATCCTCATCTTCTAAGCTATAGGCCTCCTCTAAAACTTCTTCCATAACCTCTTTTTTAATTAATAGCAAATCAGCCTGGTCTGCCACCTTGAAGGCAGGGTCCAGACCCAGACTAAAAAAGTTTTTTCTTAAAAGCTGAGTGCAAAAAGAATGCAGGGTAGAGATTGATGCCTTGTTGAGAAGATTAAGTTGCTTTCTTAAAAACTCCTCATTTTCACTTTCTTTTTCTGCTTCCAGGCTTAAGACCGAAGAGATTCTCTCCCTCATCTCAGCCGCTGCCGCCTTAGTAAAAGTAACAACCAGGATTTTATCAATATCTACCTGGTCTTTTATCAAAAGACCAATTATTCTCTCAACCAAAACTGCAGTTTTACCAGAACCTGCCGCTGCAGATACCAGAAGATTTTTATCTCTTTTATTAATGGCATATTCTTGTTCCGGGGTCCATTTAGTCATCATTTTCCACCTGGGCTTTCATTAGTTCAAGAATTTCCTTTTTTCCTGGGTTGGCCAATTGTCTGTATTTATTATCAGGAAAATAGAGGTTAAATTGGCAAAGGGCCTGATAGTCACAATGCTGACAGGCAATAAAATTCTTATTCTTGATGGGCTCTATTTTTATTTTTCCGGCTTTAATTTCATCTATGCTGGCTAAAACACCTTTTTTTACATAGGTAAAAATCAATTCTAAGTCTTCTTTAGAGTAGACCTGCGAAAAGGCATCAAAATTACCATCATTTTTTAACTTTGCAGGTATTACTTCAGAAGCCTTACCCTCCTCAAGGCTTGAGTCCATGGCCTTAGCCAGGTCAAGATCAGCCAGGAGAAATCCATCCATACGAAGCTCCTTATTAATTGACTCTTCTATTAAGTCTTCATAATCACTTTCTATGAGAGGATCATCTATTTTAAAATAAAAGGCGCCGGCTCTCTCAATCTGGCCGGAGAGCTCTTCTTCTGAAATATCAAGCGTTGCCATGAGATAAATAACAAGTTGCACTTGTAAAAGATTGTAAATATCTGCCAGGCTAAAGCTTTTGCTGCCAGACTTATAATCAATAACCCTTATATAATTTTCCAGCCGATTATTCTGCCAGATGTCTAATCTGTCAATCCGGCCTTCTATATCAATTTTATCTTCTTCTGAAAGCACAATTCTAAAGGGCAACTCAAATTTCCAGGCCTTAAAATCTCCAAGCTGAAGCTGCCTGGTCAGGGTTCTGGCTGTCCTTTTGCTAATTCTTTTGATTTTTTCCAAAAGATACTTATTCCTTTGGCTGCTCATAAGCAGGCCCTTGTAAAATTCCCGGCCAATCTTATCAATACTTTCCTGGGCTATTTCTTCAGCCTGGTCCAAACTTATTTCTCTCCAGTCCAGGCCTTCCTTTGCCAATTCTTGAGGAAAAGCTTCAAGACTGTCATGAAAAATACTTCCAATATCTGGCATTTCCAGCTTATATTCTCTTTTCAATTCAGGCCTCAAAGCATATCTGACAAAATGCTTATAGGGACAATGTTCATAAGTTTCCAGTCTGCTGATAGAAAACTTTTCATTTGTCTTATATAAATTTGTAAGTGCCTCATTAGAGAGATTTTTCTCCTGGTTCTCATGAAAAAGACCAGCAAGCATTAAAGCGATTTTTTCCTTCCAGTCCGGATTTTGATAATACCAGGCATAAACAGATAAATAAGAGGGATCCTCTTTTTGATAATCCAAATACTCTCTCATTTTTTCCACCATAAATTTAAAGGCTGGCAAAGGTCTTTGGCTGCTTAAAATAAAGGCCTTCTTACTAAAAAATAGGTCTCTTTCTGTTTCTATATCAAAGATTTTTTTGATTCTCTCTGTAATAAGCGATGGCCTGAGGGCTTTTCCTTCTAAATCACCTAAAGACCAGCTCAAGTAAAGCTTTTCTGAAGGTTTGGTAATAGCAGAATAAAGAAGGAACTTTTCTTCTTCCAGTTGACTCTCATTATCCTTATAGACACCCATTCCCAACTCACTTAATTTAAGTTTTTCACTATCCTGTAAAATACCTTTTTCTGAATAAGCCCTGGGGATAATGCCATCATTACACCCTGCTAAAAAAAGGGCCTTAATATCGTGACTTTTTGATCTTTCTAAATTGCCAGCAAGTACCTGGTCAATAACTGGTGGAATCATCCCCAGCTCATAATTATCAAAGCCACTCTCTAAAAGTTTGTAAAAATCTTTAAGAGCATACTTTTTATCCTGGCTGCTCTCAGCCAGCTGATCTAAAATTTCAATTATTATATTCCAGATTTGTGTGTTTTCATTAACAAATTCAAAGTTTTCTTTTTCTTTTGCCCCATCTAAAATCTCTGCAATTTTTTCATAAAGAGCAAAGTCCACCATCAAATTGTAGATTGCTCCTGCTTCTTCTTTGAGATTAGCAGACTCCTTCATATCTTCTCTAAATTTCTCCAAACCAGGAATAAAAACTTGTCTGGCAGCCTCTGCCCTCTCATCATCAAAAGGAAGTGTAAATTTTTTACCTCTGATGCCATTTTCAATTATATAGTTTTGTAAATACATGGATTCTTCTTCAGCCAAGCCAGAAAAGCCAGTCTTAAGGAAGATAAAAATGTCCTCCCACCTGTAGTTGTCCATGATAATTCTTAAAGATGCTTTAATAAAAGTAACCAAAGGGTTATTGGTAATAGGTTTTTTTTCATCAACAAAAACTGGAATATCGTATTCATAAAAGACTTTTTTTATAACCGGCCCATATAAATCAAGGGCATTGGTTACCAGAACCAGATCATTCCAGCTGTAATCTTCTTCCCTGGCCAGTCTTATAATTTCTGCTGCAATCCTCTCTACTTCACTATAGATATTTAAGGCCGAAAAAAATTTTATATTATTATTGCTGGCCTCATATTTTTCTGATGGGTAAGAGTAAATATTCTTCTCCAGGTGACAAATTTCAGCTGAAGAACATTTTTTATCCTTAAAATCAACTATATTTTTTGTAAGGTTGTTTTGAAAGGCCAGCTTTTCTATGGATTGCCAGGTTGAAAAAACAGGGCGAAAAAGATCCTGGTCTCTGGCAGTATTATCAGTATCCATAGTAAAGGCAAAGCTAATTTCTTTGGCTTTTTTAAAAAGCTGGTCGATAACCTTGTATTCCTGGCGAGAAAAAGAATTAAATCCATCAAACCAAATAAGGGAATCTTGTAAAAAATCGGAATCCTTAATATTTTCAGCCAGGATATTTAGGGTTTCTTCTTCATCTATGTATTGGCCAGCCAGGCTTTTAGAGAAATCAGAAAAAATTATAGAAATATCTTTCATCTTTCTTTTTAACAAAGGATCATCAATTTTAGCTATATAGCTTTCTAAATCCTCTTCATCAATATTATTTTTCTTAAATTCCCTGAAAAGGCTGACTATCTCCTGTAAAAATCCATCCTGGGATGCAGATTTGGCAAAAATTTCCAGCTTACCTTTATTATCTTCAAAAATACTGGCCAGGCTCATAAGTTTACCCAGGTCAGTAATAATGGTTTTCTTTATGCCCCCAGTTTCAGTCATGACCCTGTAGGCCAGCCTCCTGAAGCTCAGTATTTGCACATTGAGAAGACCCTCCAGCTGCATCTTATTAATAAGATCAATTTCAGCCTGAAGGGTAAATTGTTCTGGTACTATTAAAATATTTTTTTCCTGGCCGTCTTCTATGGCTTCCTTTATTCTTTCATAAATATAATGGCTTTTGCCTGTAGAGGCCCGGCCTCTTAAATAGTTTATTTTCATTGCTACCCTCATTTTTAAAACTTATTGGAAAAGATTATAGCTTTTGTAGCGCAAGAGTCTGGCTAAAAAGTGATTTGGAAACATGCTGATTTTTTTGTTATATTCATTAACCGCTTCATTATAGACATCTCTTCTCATTAGAATCTTATTAGTTAAATCTCCTGTTAAAAGCCAGGAATCACTAATAGCATTTGTTAGTTCTACTTCTGCCTGAAAAGAGTCCGGACTTTTATGAAGGGCCTGGGCTATATTCCAGGCTGAAATAGCTTCCGGATCTAAAAAGAGGTCTATATTTTCTGCAATAAAAGAGTGCCTTTCTTCTATACTCTTGTCCAGCTCCAAAGCTGCTTCTTTTACTTTTTTTTCAAGACCTTTAAAGCGATAAATTAAATAAATTACAACAACCGTAAAAGCAAAAATAAAACCACCAATACCTGGTTTAAAGAACATGATGCTCCCCCCTTAAAGGTCTGTAAAAATAAAAAGCCTGTCCCAGACGGAACAGGCCAATAGATTAAGAATTAATGGTGATCATGATCACTACAAACATCAGAGGTAGATTCAAGTTTCCCTGCCAGAAAATCTTCAATCAGCTGGTCGGCAAGACCTTGGGCTCCAAGAATAACCTCTATTCCATTTTCCATAAAAAGGTCTGCTGCTCCTCCACCCATACCACCAGAAATAATGGTATTAACGCCTTTCTCATGCAGGAAGAGGGGCAAAAAACCTGGCTTATGTCCAGGGTTTGGGATCATTTCCTTATTGGCTATTTTTCCATCCTCTATATTATATACTATAAAAGCTTCACAATGACCAAAATGTTCTGTAACTTTTTCCTTATCAGCAGCAATGGCAATTTTCATTATCAATCATACTCCCATCTCTTTAATTTCTTCATAGATCCTTTTTAATTCCCTGCCAGAGGGGCAATCAAAATCAGCTACCGTAAGCCCCTGATTTACTGCTTCCAGGGCCATAGGATCAAAAGGTATTCCACCCAAATATTTTATGCCCTCAGAAAGGCAATATTCTTTAATTTCCTTGGCTTTTGCCAGATTTATATCATACTTGTTGACAGAAACTGCAAGTTTTACCTGGAACTTCCTGACCAGGTCCAAAATACGCAACATATCTGAAATTCCCGTTACCGATGGCTCCGCAACCAGGATAATCATATCAACCCCAGTTATAGAGGCAATAACAGGACAGCCTATTCCAGGCGAGCCGTCAATTATGGCAAACTCTTTATCAGAAGCATTTTCTGTAAGTTGTTTTTTTACTTGAGTAACCAGGAGCCCTGAAGTGCCACTGCCTATAGACAATTTAGCTGTCGAAAAAACCTTCTCATCCTTATAGAGGGTCAATTCTCCTGCCTTGGCCGGTTTCATTTCTATGGCTCCAGATGGACAGACATAATCACAAACTCCACAACCCTCGCAGGCAAAATAATCTACAGAGTACTTCCCATTTTCCTTTAATATACCGTCAAAGCGGCAATGCTCATAACAAAGGCCACAGTGGATACATTTATCCTGGTCTAAAAAAGCCTTGGGCAGAGCATAAAAATCTGTCACCAGGGCTTGAGCTTGAGTTTGCATAACCAAATGGAGGTTAGGAGCATCAATATCACAATCGGCATAGGCCTGGGCCTCAGATATTTTAATCAGGGCTGAAGCCACTGTAGTTTTACCAGTTCCACCCTTACCACTTAAAATAAGTATCTTTTTAATGATCCTTTCCCTCCTTTACTACTTTTTCTAGAATGGAAGAAAAGACTTCTCTGTATTTTTGCTCTTCATTTACCGCAATTTTACCTTCACTGTTTAAAAGACCAAGCTTTTGATCAAAGGGAATTTTCCCTAAAATTTTTATGCCTTTTTCAAGGGCATATTTTTCAGAAGGATTTACCTGATCACTATATTTATTCAATATAAGTCCACAATCTTTTTTAAAAAGCTGGACCAGTTCATGGACCATAGCCAGATTATGGGCCCCAAAAACTGATGGTTCTGCCACAAGAAGGCAATAGTCCGCCCTGGCAATGCTTTCCATCACCAGGCAAGATGAACCTGGTGGTGAATCAATAAAAGTAAGTTTTTGAGGTCTTTTCTCTGCCTCTTTTAAAAGTCTTTTAATGATGGGAACACCTGAGGCTTGTCCCGGTTTAAGCCAGCCACTATAGACATTAAGAGAATCTCTTTTACCAAGCTCAAGATGGCCAATTTCCTTGCTTTTTTCTGACAGAGCACCAGAAGGGCAAACCAGAAGGCAGCCTCCACAAGAATGGCAAATATCCTCAAAAACCAGGAGTTTTTTACCAGTATGGGCCAGGGCATTAAAATTGCAAAATCCAACACATTTTTTACAAGCAATACATTTATCCTGATTGACTTGGGGTATTTTTACCTTGACCTGATCTTTATAAGTAATTTCCGGTTTTAAATAAAGATGGCCATTTGGTTCTTCCACATCACAATCGACATAATCGCAGTCACCAGAGACCATGGCCAAATTTACAGACAAGAAGGTTTTGCCAGTTCCGCCCTTACCGCTGAGGATTGCTATGACCATCGGTTAACTCCTTAAGTTCCTCTAAACTTCCCTCAAGGTATAAATCAATATTCTCCCTGGCCTTTTCAGCTTCGGCCTTAATAATTTTTATATCTGCGGCATATAAAAGCTGGGCTGCATTCTGGCCACAGCGGTAAGAAATCAGCAGATTTGCTCCAGAATCCACAAGTAACTGGGCAGCCTTAATTCCAGCCCCACCACTGGCATTCTGGGCAGTATTTTCAATATATTGCTCCTCTTTTTTTTCACTGTCATAAATAAGATAATAATTTGTCCTGCCAAAGGATGGTGAGAGGGCAGAATCTATACTTTTCTCATTGACCGGAATTGCGATTTTCATAATTTCTACCTCCTCTTCCTCTTCCCATACCCATCCCTCTTCCTCTTGGATGTCCACAGGCTCCGCAACGAAACTCTGGTTCCTCATCCTGGCAGAGAACATAATCACCACCATCAATTTTCAAGATTGAACCTTCTACTAATGAAAGGGCAATTTTTTTTCTTGCCTCAGTATAAATTGCCTGAACAGTGGTGCGGCCAATATTCATGCGCAGGGAAGCCTCTTCCTGATTAAGGCCTTCATAATCAATTAATCTGATTGTTTCATATTCATCAAGATTTAACTGTATTTCCTCCCTCTCCCTATGGGGACCTTTTAAGGGCCCGTAAAGATTTTCCTGAGGAAGGGAACATACTCTCCTTCTTCTTCTGGGTCTGGACATTTTCACGCCTCCTTAAAATTGTTGACATATGTCACTTACTAAGAAAAGAATAGGCCAGTTAATGACATATGTCAATAACTGGCCTCGAAAATTCTTATATTTATTATTTTTTAACGAAAACCGTGTACTTTATCCAGCGGAAGTACGAAAGCAATCCCATTACCTTCAATGTTCATTTCTACACTTTCAACAACAGCAGCCAAAATAGTGTCAGTTTGATCTTTTTCTGTAACCAAGAGAACAATTTCTTTTTCTGGCTCAATAGGGATTCCAAAAAGTTTTCCTTTTTCATGAATAGAAGTACCTCTTCCATGAACAATTGTTCCACCTGTTGCCCCTGCTTTTTGGGTAGCCTCTACTACAAGGTCTGACTTTCCTTTACTAATAATAGCTATAATTAACTCATAGGCTGTAGAATCCATATTCTCGTCCTCCTTTTTTAAATTTTCCCTCTTATCTTTACTGGCATGAACAATACCTGCAACTTCAGAAGTATTAATAAAAAATGCTACTCCATGACCCTTCTTTTTAAAGAGCACCTTCTCATCAATCTTTTCAATGACTTTATCGGCAATTTCTTCCTTCATTAAATTTAAGACTAACTCTTTTTCTGTCTCCGATGGCAGACCTAAAAATGATTTCATTTCCGGGCTAGCCGTACCCAGGCCGGCAAAGATAGTGGTTCCTTCTACACCTGCCTCCATGGCAGCCTTTGTTATTTCCTTACCCAGTTTTTTATCTACTATGCTTAAAAGCAGCTTATAATTCTTCAGACATTGAAGCAGCATTTTTCTTCTCATTCCTTTCATATAAAACTCCCAGGATTAAAACTGAAATTATAGGAGCAATAAGAACCAGGGCAACCAGGCCAAAACCATCTGTCATTGGATCCCGGCCATCAATGGCTGTAGCCACACCAAGAGCCATGGCCAAAATAAAGGTAACCGTCATGGGCCCGGTGGCAACTCCACCAGCATCAACTGCCATTCCAATAAAATTTTCCCTGGAAAACTGCATTAGGATAATGGCAATAATATAAGCCGGTAAAATGAAGGTCCAAAAGGGTATGTCAAAGACTATTCTTAACATAGTTAAGCCAACTGAAAGGCCCACTCCCAGAGCCAGGGCAATAACCATTACCTTCTCAGGTATTGAACCACCAGTTGCCTTTTCTACCTCGTAAGTTAAAACTTTAACTGTAGGTTCAGCTAAAATCGTAACAAATCCAAGGATAAAACCAATGGGAATTAAAATCCAGTTATTAGTCATAGCTCCCATAATTAGGCCCATTTTTTCCCCAGCGGGCAGAAAACCTATGTAGACGCCATGCAGGAAAAGAGTAAGACCCACCAGGGTCATTGCCATCCCTCTTAAAATAATAAGCAGCCTTTTTTTAGGAAGTTTTAAGCTGACAAATTGAAAACCTAAAAAGACTGCCATAAAAGGTGCCATGGCCAAAGCTACTTCAACAAAAACATCTAATAAACCATCAAAATATATTAAAAAACTCATAAATAAAGTACCCCCAAAATCATAACTGCCATTACAGGCCCAAGTGAAGAAAGGCCAACAAGACCAAAACCATCACCCGATGATGATCTGCCCCTCATTACTGAGGAAACCCCTACCCCTAAAGCTATAATAAAAGGAACATTAAGTGGCCCGGTTGTAACTCCGCCAGCATCCATAGCGATAGGCAAAAATTCACTGGGTGTTTTTAAGGCCAGTAAAAAGATAATCCCATAAAAGAAAACAACAATCCTGCCAACTGGCAGATTGAAAATTATTTTAGCCATAGCCAGGGCCACAAAGAGACCTATGCCAATCGATATCGAATAAACAAGAGCGTTTTTACTAATACTTCCGGGGGCAACACTCTCTATTTGAGTTGCTAAAACCCTTAAATTTGGTTCTGCTATAGTAACTAAAAAACCAAGAAAAAAACCAAACAAGATTACAAACCAGGCCTTTTTACTCTTAGGCAAAGCTGCACCAATCATTTCGCCAACCGGCAAAAGACCAAAATTTGCACCAGTTAAGAAAAATACCAGACCGAGACTTACAAATAAAACACCAACCAGAAAATTTACAAAATCTTCAACTGGCATTTTAATTACTGTAAGTTGTAAAAATACAATAATTAAAGTAACAGGTAAAATTGAAAAAAATATTTCTTGAACTTTTTCTTTGAAATATGCCATTAAATCCCTCCTTCTTCTGCATATATTCTATTCTAAAAATATTAAAATTATGTTAATATGATGTGTAAATAAATGTTAAACATATTTAGAAAGGTGTGAGTGTTATCAGAATTGTTGCCGACAGCAGCTGTGATTTAAACGATGAGTTAAAGGAATACTTGCAATTAACCCACGTCCCTTTGACTATCTCCCTGGGAGATAAGGACTACAGAGATGATGAAAATTTGGATGTTGCCCAGATGCTTGAGGACATGTCTAAATCTGATGAAGTTCCAAGGTCAACATGTCCATCACCCCATGATTTTATTGAAGCCTTTAAAGAAAAAGGGTCGGTTTTTGTTGTTACAATGACTGCTGCCCTTAGTGGTACTTATAATAGTGCCCGTCTGGCCAAAGACCTTTATCTCCAGGAATACGAAGATAAGTTTATTCATATCTTTGACTCAAAAGGTTCCTCCTCTCGTGAAACACTTATAGCCATAAAAATAAAGGAACTTATTGATGCCAAGCTAAGTGAAAGTGAAATTGTAAAACAGGTTGATGACTACATTGCCAGCCAAAAATACTACTTCCAGTTTGGTGACCTTGCCCCCATGGTAAAAAATGGCCGTATCCCCAAACTCAAAGGTGTAATTGCCACCGCCTTAAACATTAAGCCAATCCTTTATGCTAACGAAAAAGGTGAGGTTGAAATCCATGGCAATGTCAGAAGTGAAAAGAAATCTATCCGAACCTTTGTAGATATTATTGGCCAACACTGTGATAGTTTTTCAGAGAGGATTTTAGGAATATCCCATTGCGAAGCCTTAGAAAAAGCCCTGGCTCTTAAAGCAGCCGTTGAGGAAAAGTATGACTTTAAAGAAATTATCATTGTTCCTACCAGAGGTCTTAGCTCTACCTATACTACCAGAGGTGGAATCACTGTAACTTTTTAATTACTTGTGATAGGGTTCATTACGATTAATCTTGTAAGACCTGTAAATCTGTTCCAATAAAAAGACTCTTATTAACTGATGAGGGAAGGTCATTTTTGAAAAAGAAATCTTTTCATTTGCCCTTTTTCTTAAATCATCGGATGGTCCATTGGAACCAGCTATAACAAATGTAAGCTTGCTTTCTCCTTTCAGTGAAAGGGTGGCAAGCTTTTTTGCTAATTCTTCTGAAGAGACTTCCTGGCCTGTAAGATCTAAGAGAATGAGATAATCCCTCTCCTTAACCTTTTCCAGGACCCTCTCCCCTTCTTTGGCCACTAATATTTCCAGGTCTTTCTGGCTGGGCCTTTCCGGGTCTTTTTCGTCCTGTACTTCGATTATTTCCAGCTTACAGTAGCTTTTTAGCCTCTTGGAATACTCCAAAAGAGCCTCTTTTAGATATTTTTCTTTAATTTTTCCCACTGCTATGATTTTAATATCCATTTTTATATTATAATATAAGCCACTAAGGCTTTAAAGGAGAAAAAAGATGATTATCGTTGCAAAAGAAATATCAGTTATCAGAAAAGGAAAATATCTTTTAAATAATCTTAACTGGCAGGTTGGAAAAGGCCAGCATTGGGCAATTTTAGGCTTAAATGGATCAGGTAAAACAACCCTCTTAAATACAATAAACGGCTACATCTACCCCTCCCAGGGAAAGCTTACCGTTCTTGATAAAGAGTTTGGCCAATATGATTTAAGGGAATTGAGAAAATCCATAGGCTGGGTCAGTACTTCCTTGCAGGAAAATCTCTACGGCCGTGATTCTGGCCTGGAGATTGTTTTAAGCGGAAAGTTTGCCACTATTGGGCTCTATGATCAGGTTAGTGATGATGATAAAAAAGAAGCCCTGGCTATCTTAAAAAGGTTTTCAGCCCTGGATTTGGCAGAAAGAAGTTACAATACCCTCTCCCAAGGAGAAAAACAAAAGATTCTTATAGGACGGGCTCTAATGGGAAAACCAGATTTACTAATACTTGATGAACCCTGCACTGGCCTGGATATTTTTGCCAAGGAAAAACTTTTGACCAGCATCGAAGAATTAAGCCAAGGTGAGGATTCCCCCACCTTGATTTATGTTACCCACCGGACTGAGGAAATTTTGCCTGTCTTTACCAAAACTCTCCTTCTTAGAAGGGGACAGATCCACTCTTATGGTGATACAAAGGATCTTTTGACAGAAAAAAATCTCAGTGATTTTTTTGAAACAGAAATTGTTTGCCAGATTAGTAATGGTCGTTACACTGTTGATGTTCCCTCTCTTTTTAAAAGATAGAGGCAATATATAAAGGTAAATAGTTCTGCAAAAGGAATAACAAACCAAATCCCCTTAGTGCCTAAAAGCAAAGGAAGAAGAGCCAGACCAAGAAGGACCAGTACCAAACTTCTTAAAAGAGAAATCATGGCTGATTTTTTTGCTTCTTCCATGGCAGTAAAGTAAGCAGAAATAACTATATTCATTCCATTTATCAGGAAAGAAAAACTATATATTTTTATAGCAGAGCTGCTAAAGAGCAACAAATCCGGGTCATCTTTAACAAAAAGACCTATGAGGAGCTCTGGCCAGAGCATGGTCAGGGCTGTAACTAAAAAGCCAATGATAAAGACTGTTTTTAAAGCAAGATAAAAGATTTTTTCCACCCTCTTATAATGCCCCGCCCCAAAGTTGAAACTTATTATCGGTAAAACCCCTTCAGAGATCCCAAAAAACACAGCCAGGATAAAGGCTGTGGCATAGCCAACAATTGAATAAGCAGCTACTCCCAGTTCTCCATAAGCCTTCATGAGAATAAGGTTAAAGAGTAATATTGTTATTCCTGCTGAAAGGTAGTTAATAAACTCTGAGAAACCATTCTTGGCCATCCTGAAAATCATGGGCCAGTCTACCTTTACATTAATAAAATAGAGGGTTTTGTTGATAAAGAGAAAATAGCCCAAAAGAAAAAAGAGCCCACTAGTGTGAGCCAGGCCTGAAGCCAAGGCTGCACCACCCATACCCCACTCAAAAACAAAAATAAAGAAATAATCTAAAATAACATTTAAAAATGAAGTAAAAATAATTACCTTCATGGAATAAGAAGGATTGCCAGTTCCTTTTACGCCCATCTCCAAAATATAAAAAATTATATAGGAAAAGGTAAAAAGAATGGAAAAAAAGAGGTAATCTTTAGTATAGGAAAAAAGGACCTCTGAGGCACCCAGAAGAAAAACAATCTTATCAATAAAGATTAAACTGGTGATGGTGATAAAAATTGACATGTAAAGTAAGACCTTAATGGTCATACTAAAAATCCCAGAGGCTTCCTCCCTCTCCCTTTTTCCCAGATAGATATTGGTGAGGGTTCCGCCGCCTACAGTTATTAAAACACTAAGGGCTATTAAAAAATTTATGTAAGGCATGCAAATAGTAATTGCCGCCAAGCCGTCAGGGCCAAGCTTTTTGCCAATAAAAATTCCATCAATAATTATATAGATAGAAGAAACTATCATGGCCATTACTGAAGGGAATGTATATTTTACAAAGAGCTTAGCCGGCGATTCCAAAGCAAGATTTGTCATTTTTTCCTTTCTCTTATCTGCCCGTCCTTGTGAGCTATAATAATTAAGTCAGCCATATCAACAAAAAGGCCATTTTCTACCACTCCTGCAATGAGATTAAGTTTTTCAGCCAGACTTTTTGGATCAGCAATTTTCCCAAAGTCACAGTCAAAGATGTAATTGCCATTGTCTGTTATAAAAAACTGGCCATCTTTCTCTCTTAGGTGAACCTGCCCGCCCAACTTCTCAATCTCTTTTTTAGTCAATTCCCAGGCAAATTTAACCACTTCAACAGGAACTTTAAAATCACCCAAAAAATCAACATTCTTAGACTCATCGGCAATAATTATCAGGCGATTGGCAAACTGTTCTATAACTTTTTCTCTTAAGAGGGCTCCACCGCCACCCTTAATTAAATTCATATCCTTATCGATTTCATCGGCCCCATCAATAGCCAAATCAATTTTTTCTACCTGGTCAAAGGGTATAATTGTAAGCCCATTATCCAGGGCAGTTTTTTCTGAGGCTAAGGAAGTTGCCACACATTTAATATTTAAGCCCTCTTTGGCCCTCTCAGCCAGAGCCAAAATCATATAATGTGCAGTCGAGCCTGTACCCAAACCTACTGTCATGCCATCTTCAACATATTCTGCCGCCTTGTAACCAACCTGTTTCTTTAATTCTTCCATTATTAGCCACCTCTTATAATATTCTAATCAAATTCTAATCTTCTCTTAAAATACCTTTAATCTTTGTCCCTTATTATTATAAGTGAAAAATAGAAAAGGAGGTAGTTATTATGCCAGACCGTTTAGAGAAAATAGATTTAGTTAAAAAAAGAGCCAATGTTAGCTTTCAGGAGGCCAAAGAAGCCCTGGAAAAAAATGACTATGATGTAGTAGAAACTTTGATTGACCTTGAAAGGCAGGGTAAACTTAAGGATGAGGCTCCACCATCAGAAAAAAAACATGCCTCATATGAGGAAAAAACAAGAAAAGAAGAAGAAAAAGAAAACCCCATACTTAAGAGTATCAGGGAGTTTATCAACAAACTTATTTCAGCAAGCTTTATCGTTAAAGACAGAAATAATCAGCAGGTTATTAAACTGCCCTTTGTTATTGCAGCCCTGATTGTAGCAGTAACACTGCCCTTTTCAGTTGTTGTTTTAGTTTTGGCTGTAGTCTTTAGAAATAAACTAATAATAGGTTATAATGATGGTAGTACTTCTTGTATTAATGATGTTATCGACGATTTAAATGAAGAGTACGACAAACGTAAGGAAAATAAAAAGACATCCACCCCCAATGATGAAGAGGTTAAAGATGCAGAATACAAAATTAAAGAAGAAGAGTAAAAAAATTCTTTTAATTGAAGATGAGGAAGGCATTCAGGGCTTTCTTCGTCTGGAGCTTGAATATGAGGGTTATGAACTAACCTCAGCCTATAATGGTCGTGATGGTCTTCGTCTGGCACTGGACGAAGACTACGACCTTATTTTGCTTGATGTCATGCTGCCTGGCTTAAATGGCATGGAGGTCCTAAGAAGAATAAAAAAGGAAAAAGATACTCCGGTCATTATGCTTACAGCCAGAGATACCACCACTGACAAGGTTATGGGCCTCGATATTGGCGCCTGCGACTATGTAACCAAACCCTTTGAAATTGAAGAACTTCTGGCCAGAATCAGAGGGACTTTAAGGAACAATAAAGCCCAGACAGAAGATAAGGTCAACAGAGATAAAACAATTTCTTTGGGTCCCCTTCTTATTGACCAAAATCAGAGACAGGTTTTTTACCATGATGAAAATATAAACCTTACTAAAACAGAATTTGACCTCTTGGTTTATCTGGCCAGAAATAAGAATATCACCCTGACCAGAGAACAAATTTTGGAGGAAGTCTGGGGCTATGATTACTCAGCCGACAGCAATCTTGCCGATGTTTATATAAGATATTTAAGAAGTAAAATAGACGATCCTTTTGATCTTAAATTAATACATACCGTCCGAGGGGTAGGTTATATTTTAAAAGATGAAGATTAAAGAATTCTTTCAGGAAATTCAAAGATTGCTAAAAAGCTTCTTGGTCATCTTCCCACTTATGGGAGATAAGATTAAGAGGCTCTTTCGCTTTTCACTTTCTTTTAAAATAAGCATGGCCTATGGCTTTATGCTTATCCTTTCCTTTGCCATTTTTTCTCTTTTGGCCAGTGGCTTGGCCGGAGCATTTTTCCTAAAAGATGCTTACACAGAATCTAGCCAGGCCCTGGAAGCCTTTTCAAGTCTGGCAGCTGGAGATGAAATAATTCTTTTTAGCAATGAAAATCTCTATCTCTATTCCTTTGACCCTAGCCAAAAACTTCTCTATAAAAGCAATCCCCAGGCTCCTGATATTGCCTTTAAAAATCCCAATAATAAATATCAAAGCTCTTTTCTTTGGGAAAGAGGGTCACTCTATCTTCTGACTGCCCAAAGACAGGAATCTTTTGGTCTGTCCTTAGAAGATGCCACAAATTATCTGGCCCTCTTCCAACTTAATACTTTAATAAAAAATAGCCTGCTTTTTGCTGGGATTCTCCTTCTCATTTCCCTGGCCTTTTTTCTCATCCTCCAGCTGTCGGGTTTTAGAATGAGTAACAAGATTTTAAGACCCATCAAAAAAATGACCCATGATGCCAAGGATATCTCTCTTTTAAATATGGATAAAAGGCTGGATGTCAGTAAATCCCATGATGAACTCAAGGATTTATCGGAAACCTTTAATGAGATGCTGGACCGCCTTCAGGCTTCCTACGAAAAACAATACCTCTTTATTTCTGATGTCAGCCATGAACTGAGAACTCCAATTTCTGTCATTCAAGGTTATGCCAATCTCCTTATCCGCTGGGGCAAGGATGATCCAAAGGTTCTTAATGAATCCTTAGAGGCCATAAAAAATGAAGCCGAAAATATGAAAGACTTAATTGAAAAGCTTCTCTTTATTGCCAGGAGCGAAAATAAGGATCAAAAATTGGATAAGGAAATTTTTAATCTCCAGGATCTTTTAAAGGAAATTGTAAAAGATTACCAAATTTTAGAAACTGGCCACCAGTTTGAGCTTGAATCCCCGGAAAA
>CAZUPR010000014.1:1826-10962 GCA_964622305.1 uncultured Eubacteriales bacterium | reverse complement strand
ATCTGTCTCTCTATGCCGACAGGAAATTAATCAAACAGGCCCTGCGTATTTTTACTGATAATGCTGTTAAGTTTACTCCTCCCCCTGGCCTCATTGCCCTTTCGGCCAGGAAAAGTAACAACAAGTTAATTTTAAGCATTAAAGATAATGGTCTGGGAATAGATGAAAAAGACCTGCCAAAAATATTTGACAGGTTCTTTATGTCCGACTCTTCAAGAGAGAAAAAGTCCGGTGGTTACGGTCTTGGCCTCTCTATAGCCAAAATAATATTAGATTTACACCAGGCTAAAATAAAGGTCTTTAGCAAGGCAGGTCAGGGTACGGAAATCGAGCTCCTCTTTGATATAAAGGAAGTTATTTCCCGTCCTCTTTCTTAGGCTCATCTATTTTTGTACACCTGTGGGTTCCATCGCAAAAAGGTTTATTCTTTGAAAGTCCACAGCGGCAAAGTTCGTATTGAGTAGCTATTTCTGGCTTGGTAGCCTTTTCATCTTTCATTTCAATGCCACCCTTTACCTGAAAAGGGCCATTTTTTTGCATGAGAACCTCAAGATTGTCAGAAAAATTAGTGTATTTTACTCCGTCAATAGAGTAGCTAAGAGCACCAGAGGGGCACTTTTTAATGTTTTCTATTACCTTTTCAACTGGAGCATTATCAGCCATAATCCAGGGTTTTTTTCTGACATTAAAAACTTCCGGCAATCCCTTTACGCAGGCTGCATTATGAGAGCAAACTGCAAGATTAAAGTGAACTGTAATATCCTTACCCAGGTAATCCTTTACCTGATCAGGGATTTTTCTTTTGGGGTCTTTTTCTTCACAGAGACCTTCTTTGGCGTGACTGCCATCACAATAAGGCATATTTTTTGACTTCCCGCAACGACAAAGAGCAGTAACCTGGTCAAGGTCAAAAACTTGCCCGTCATCTCTTTTTACCTGATCTATATCAAGAAAAAGAAAAGGTGTGTGTTTTGTAAAAACAATTTGTGGCTTTTTTTCCACTTCCTTACCCCCTCTTTATTTCCAGGTTGCCAAAGGCTGCAAGTTTATCATCCATAATCAAAAGGGCCCCGGAAATCTCTTCTATTTTTTTTATTTCTTCAATTACAACTTCTAAATCTTCTTTTTTTTGAATGAGATTACAAAAAGATGTTGCATAAAAATCTGCCAGGATTACATTTGGCGAGATTATAGTTACCAAATCAGCTTTGCCAAAACTAAGGGAGTGGCCAAAGCTTCCTGATGATGAGGCCAGGCCATACTCTTTTTTGTCAGTTTTTACTATGAGCTGAATTTTTTGGGAAAATGGTGATTGGCCTGCATAAATGCCAGTTTTTACTAAATCCAGACCGGAGCAAAAAATATCTCCCCCATTTTCTACAATTATTTCTTTTATACCCTCTTTTAGCAAAAAATCCCCAGTCAATTTTGAAAAAGCACCGGCAACACCGGCCATAGGCCCAGTTCCCGCTTTAAAGGAAAGTTGTCCCAGCTCCTCAATAAAACCGGGAGCCCCAACTTTGGCAGGCAAAGGTTTCAGAGTATGATGAAAATCCGGATTTTCTTCCAGGTAGGCCTCAAGTACCAGCCTTCTATCTTTTAAATAAGTTTCTAGCCTGGCAAAAAGGTCTGGATTGTATGATCCTGGGCTAAGAGCAATCCATAAATCAGTTTCCTTAATCTTTAAAAGAAAGCTGTCCAGGCTCCCGCCCATCTGCTCCCGGTAAAACCTTTTTTCTTCCATCTTAAAAGCCTATTTTAATGGCTTGAACCGGGCAAGCCCCCTCGCATAGTCCGCAAACTATACATTTTTCCGGGTTATTCTTTAACTCCCAGCTTTCCTTATCCATTACCAGGGCATCTGGCAGGCAAACTCCTGTACAGGAACCACAGGAAATACAGATTTCCAGGTCAATATATACTTGTTTTTCCAGATCTTTAACAATAATACCGGCCTCAGCCAGATAAGCCAGTCCATCCTTTAATTTTTGGCCTTCTGCCTCAACATCCATAAGGAGACGGCCCTCCTGGCCCTCGGAAATTGAAGCCCTAATTATATTTATCTTCCAGTCATAATTTTTTACCAAATCCCAGGTAAAGGCCTGACAGGTTAAATTGGGCGGAAAGTAAAGAGTTAGTCTTGTATTTTTCATCTTATTTTCCCTCCTCTGTTCTTAATGGTTTTAAAGAGGTTTCGGTAGGTAGTTTTTCAACTGGCTGGCTTAAAAGGAAGTTGCCCTTGGCTATTTCTTCCTTTAAGATCTGGGCAATCTCTCTGGCCTTTTTCATGGAGGACAGGGGAGCCGTTCTTACTTTCTTGCCATTTATCTCAACAAAGCCAGATTTTAACTCCTTATAGCTTACCCTCTTAACAGCCTCTCTGTTTCTCTGTCCCACACCATAATCAAAAATGGTGGTGTAAAGATCTTCATCTTTTACAGCTGCCCTTCTTAAAACTTCAGTATTTAAAACTGGGATGGGAACGCCAACACCTAAGAAGAGGCTGGTTCCATAGCCGGTAAAATAAGCCGCTTTGATAAACTCAGGCTTCATTTCCTTTAAATTACCAATCAACATAAGAGTTGCACCTGGTGAAACAGGCACTCCATCTACCTTATTCTTAGTAGTATGATGCTGAGTTCCATTCCAGGCTACATAACCCTGGGCTCCGGCTAAAAAGACCCTGCTGCCAATGCCAATTGTTTCTAAAAGTGGATCGTTTAAAAGTGGGCTCAACTGACCAGAAGTGGAATAGTTAACATTATTACCATTAGCTAAAAGTGTACCCATATAGGTTTCTTTTTTCTCTTTGGATAAGTTAATGGCTGCCGCATAATTTTGGTAGATATTTCTGGGGTTTACCATAATAGCCTCATTGATATCAGCCAGGCTTATAGTAGTAGAAATGTTTTTCTCAGGATAGCAATCTGTGCCAGTTCCCAGGGCTCTTAATTTTACATCCCGGCCATTTACCAAATCTTCGATTACATGGGCCCCACCATATGGTGTTTTGCCATGCAGGCCCTCAGAAAGTTCCGTTGCACCAATATAGGCATCAACTGCTGCTACACCAGCATAGGCAGGTACCTCGTTAAGCCAGATCTTTGCCATCCTGGCAGGTGGGTCTGAGTGACCAAAATTTAAAAAGGCTCCCGATGAACACATGGCACCAAAAGTAGCAGTTGTAACAACATCAACCATCTCAGCTGCCTTCTCCAGTCCCTCTGCTTCAACAATGTCAATAATTTCCTCAGCTGTTACTACAACAGCCTTACCATCTTTAATCTTCTGGTTTATTTCTGCATAGCTTTTCATAGGACACCTTCCATTCTCTACATTGAATATGTATTACAATATGTGATTAAATATTATCCTTTACTATACCAATAAATGGGAATAAAAAAAAGCCGGGAAAATTCCCGGTGATAGGTGGTGGGGCTAGATGGTTGGAGGTTAGATGATGGCCAACTTCCTTAGATTTCATCAGTTCCGTAAAAATTTTCTCCTGATAAGGCCAAGATTCTCAGATTTCACTGATTACACTGACTAGAATCGATGAAATCTGGCAAGTTTGGCACAAAGCTTGCTATTAAAGACACATATCACTGAAATCTGGCAAAGTTGCCATCCCCAGCCCCTTTTTATATTTTGAGGGCCAGTTCCCCCTAATTTGCCCCCAACCTCCATAAGTTGGGTTTATCTAATCCAAAAGGAAAAGCCCGGATTTCTCCGGGCTTTCTGCTTTCACTTTTATTTTTCTCATTTTGCTTTCCCAGGTTCTACTTAATAAAAAATTCTACTGCAGCGCTGATGGAGTAATCCAGCTCGCCTGGCATGATTGGAGTGCTAGCTTCTTCTTCTGACTTGGCCATGGCCATATCGGACATAACCCTATAAACATAGGGGCTGCTTTCTTTAATAATATGAACTGACTTTACGCCAGTTACGCTGGTACCTAAACTTTTTGCTGCTGCTTCTGCCTGAACTTTTGCATCGGCAGTTGCTGAAGCGATTACCTGATCCATAAGATTTGCTTTACCTTCAGTTGATAAGGAGAAGTTCAAACCGCTAACTCTCTCGGCACCATTGGCAACAGCTTGATCGGTAATTTGTCCTAAAAGATCAATTTTCTTGGTTTTAATTTGCAAGCTGTTTTCTGCCTTGTAGCCATAGTTTACCTCCCTGCCATTTTCCCACCTGATGTTCTGGTAAAAATTCACACTGGAGGTTTTAATTTCTTTTTCTTCCAGGCCTATTTCCTTTAAAACTTCAATAATCTTCTCAACTTTTTTTGCGTTAGCTTCCTGGGCTGACTTGTCTTTTGACTCACTGATTACTGTAATTGTTAGATCTGCTGTATCGGGCTCAGCCTTTACATTTCCATTTCCATTTACTGAAATGTAGGGTTGACTGCCCCCTGTGGTCTGGCATCCTGCTAAAAAGATAACCATTGATAGTGAGACCGCCATCAAAACCAAAGCTTTTTTTCCATTAAATTTCCCTTTTCTTTCATCTTTACTTTTATTTTCCATCTTCCTGCCACCCTTCTTTCTTTTTCTTATTAACTATTGACGACTAATCCATAGAATTGTTCCATGATTTTCTTCTCTTGTTTGACTTCTTATCAATTTATCTTAAAATTAGAATATCTAACAAAGGGGATGAGACTTATTTTAGTACCTGAATTAAAACCTGTTGACTATACTGCTAAGGATATAATTAACCATTATTTGAAGCCACAAACCTATATCACCTGCGAGTATAGTTTTACTACACTTTTTATGTGGCAGCATTATTTTAATACCTGCTACTACACTAAAGAAAATTTTCTTTGCCTGCTGGGCTATATGGATGGCAAATATTTTTCTATGCTTCCACTCATTGAGGGCGATGATTACTCCTGCGCAGTAAAATGTGCTAAGGAATTTTTCAGAAGCAGAAATCAAAAAGTTACCTACAGAGGTATTCCTGAAGACTATCTGGAGGTTTTTAAAAAGCATCTGGATTTTCCATATGAAGTTACAACTTCCCAGGATGAGTACGATTATATTCATGATGCCGATACCTTCAAATACTACAGTGGCAAAGCTCTGCATAAGAAGAAAAACAATTTAAATAAATTTTTGCGTGATTATGAAGGACGTTTTGAGTACAGGAAATTGGAACGCAAGGACTATCATATGATCTATGAATTTATGGAAAAATGGAAGTCTGGAAAGGTTGTTGATGAGTCCTTAAAGAATGAAGTTTTTGGAACTAAGAAGCTCCTCTGCCATGCTGGGGATATTGATTTTTCTCTAGCTGGTGTTTTTATAGACGGGGTTTTAGAAGGCTTTACCATCGGCAATTTGCTTAATGATGACATTATGATTGTTCAGGTTGAAAAGGCTAACCCTAACATCAGGGGCCTTTATCAGTATCTGTCACAACAATTTGTTGTAAACGAATTTCCTGACGTGAAACTTATAAACAGGCAGGAAGACCTGGGCTTACCAGGGCTTAGAAAATCTAAGCTCTCCTACAGACCTGTTTCTTTTGGGGTCAAATATACCATAACTGAGGTTGATTAATATGCTGGTTAGAAAGGCTGTAAATGAAGATAAAGCTCAAATTGTAAAAATCTGGGAGTATTCTTTTGACAGCGACAGCCCGGAATTTAATAAGCACTATTTTGCTAATGTCTACAGGCCTGAAAATACCTGGCTTTTGGAGGATGAAGCTGCTCAAGTTGACAAAAAAATCAGGGCCGCCCTCCAGCTCAATCCTTATACCTTTCTTTTTAAAGGAAAAGAAATTAAGACTAATTACTTGGTGGGCATGTCTGCCCTTGCTGAGGCCAGAGGCCAGGGAACTTTCCCTCTGCTTTTGAATGAAGTTTTTGATGATTTATATGAAAATAATATGCCTTTTATTTTTCTCATGGCTATTGATTATGGCCTCTACCGGACCTGGGGTTTTGCCGAGATTTTAGACAAGCACCTGATTAAGGGCCAAACCAGGGATTTAAAGGCAAAAAATGAAAAAAAATATACTTTTACAGAGATCGATTCCTTGGAGGACAAAGAAGGCCTGGCTGATTTGCATGATTTTTATGAAGAACAAGTGCCAAAAACCTACTCTTCTTATATAAAGAGAGACCAGGAAAATTTTGCCAATGTCCTTTCTGAGCTATGGACGGAAAATGGTCATGCCTTTCTAATTAAGGAAGCTGAAAGCGGACAAGTCCTGGGCAGCCTTTTTTATTATTTTGACCAGGAAACTTTAGTACTTAAAGAGATGCTTTATGAAAATGTTGAAATTTTAAAGGCCATCTTCCGCTTTCTTTATAATCACAATACCCAGAAGAAGTTTTTTGAATTGAGGGATGATTTCTATAAGACCTCCTCCCTTTATCTGCCTGATCCCAGAAAGAATAAAATTGAAATTATGCCCTTTCTCATGGCCAGAATCATAAATTTAAGGAAATTTTTAGAGCTATTTGATCTTCAGGCTTTGCTTAAGGAGACAGATTCTAAAAGCGATTTCAAGATTCTCTTTCTTGATGAAAAAATAAAGGCCAACAAGCTTATATGGCTTGTTGACCAGGATAAATCTGAATTCATTTCTGCTGATGTTGATACCAGCCTTGAAGCTGATGCTAGCCAAGATTGGGATTTTATCTTTGATATCTCCCTCTTTGCTTCTTTAGCCTTTGGCTGGTTAAGCCCTGAGGAAGCTCTGGTAAAAACTGATTCTCTGAAAATTAAAGATCAGAAAAAGTTTTTTGAGTTTGCTCAACTCTTTTTTAAGAAAGAAAAAATCTTCTTTAATGAATATGTTTAATTTATCTGCTTAATCAATTTATTTAAAATAATCGAAAAAGACCATAAAGGAAACAAAAAATAACATGATGCCGCCAACTTTATTTAAAGGAAGGCGGCTTACTTGTGTCCCCTTATATAAAAGGAAGCCACCCAAGCTAGTTCCTAAAATTGGTCCCGCTAAAAATACTACTAAAACTAAAAATAAATCTGAGTTAGCTAAGCCTTTAGCTATAGTTAGGGAGAAAGCCCCCGGTAACATGGACATAAGCATGCAGGATAAGGCTCCTGAAAGGTTATCGGCAAGCTGGGCTGACTCATAATTAACAGATTCATCTTCTTTTTTTAAAAACATCTTTACTGCCAAGTAAAAAATAACTACCCCACCCAATAATTCCACAGGAAAGCCCAGCAACTTGCTGCCGTAAAAAACCAAAAATCCACCGATGGCCAGACCCAGAACAGAAAAGACAATTATCATCAGATACTTTTTAAAATTACTTTCCTTTATAGACTGGGCTATATAAACATTATAGGGCGGAAAAACTGCTGCCAAAAACATGAGGCTTAGCCCCATGCTTAAAGAACTTAGCATAGACCGGAGATAACTCCCTGATTATCAATTTCAATTTTTTCGGCAGATGGAACTTTTGGCAATCCTGGCATGGTCATTATATCTCCTGTTAAAACTACAATAAAACCGGCACCGGCAGAAACTTTTACCTTGCTAACGCTGATTCTAAAGTTTTCCGGCCTTCCAATCAGGGCTGGATTATCAGAAAAAGAGTATTGGGTTTTAGCCATACAGACTGGCAATTTGCCAAAGCCCAGGCTAGTCAAGTTCTCAATTTCTTTAAGGGCAGGGGCAGAAAAATCAACTCCATTGCCGCCATAAATTTTTTCAGTAAGAGCCTGAATCTTATCTTTTATGGAAAGCTTTTCATCGTAGGCAAAAGTGAAATCATTATCAAACTCAGCCACTCTTACAACTTCTTGGGCCAGCTCAAGACCACCCTTGCCGCCATTGGCCCAAACATCGGAAATTCTTACATTTACCCCCAATTCCATACACTCTTTGTAAACCAGGTCCAGCTCAGCTTGAGTATCGGTTGGGAATTTATTTATAGCCACAACTGCTGGCAGTTTATAGACTTTAGTAATGTTTTCAATATGTTTTAAAAGGTTGGGCAAGCCCTTAGTCAGTGCAGGAAGATTTTCCCTGTTAAGCTCTTCCTTGGCTACGCCACCATGGTGCTTAAGTGCCCTGACTGTGGCAACAATTACTACTGCCGATGGCTTTAAGCCAGACTGTCTGCATTTAATATCCAGGAATTTCTCAGCACCCAGATCGGCACCAAAACCAGCTTCTGTGACTGCATAATCACCAAGTTTTAAGGCCATTTTGGTTGCGATAACACTGTTACAGCCGTGGGCGATATTGGCAAAAGGTCCTCCATGAATAATGGCTGGAGTTCCTTCAAGAGTTTGCACCAGGTTGGGCTTGATAGCCTCTTTTAGAAGGGAAGCAACTGCTCCGGTAACTTTAAGATCGCCAACTGTAACTGGCTTTTCAGCTCTGGTGTAAGCAACGATTATGCTGTTGATTCTCTTTTTTAAATCTTCCATATCGGCGGAGAGGCAAAGAACAGCCATAATTTCTGAAGCCACTGTGATATCAAAACCATCTTCCCTGGGAAGTCCGTGAGCCTTGCCACCCAGGCCAGAAACAATATTTCTCAGCTGGCGGTCATTTATATCAAGAACTCTCTTCCAGGTAACTCTTCTGCTGTCGATATCCAGTTTGTTGCCCTGCTGAATGTGGTTGTCAACGATGGCTGCAATCAGGTTATTAGCTGCGCCAATTGCATGCAGATCGCCGGTAAAGTGAAGGTTAATATCTTCCATAGGAAGAACCTGGGCATAGCCGCCTCCAGTTGCTCCACCTTTCATGCCAAAAACAGGTCCCAAGGATGGTTCTCTGAGGGCGATAACGGGGTTTTTACCCAAAAGATTGAGGGCATCTGAGAGGCCAACAGTTGTTGTTGTCTTACCTTCGCCAGCAGGTGTGGGGTTGATGGCGGTAACCAAAATCAATTTACCATCCTTACCCTCTCTTTTTAGTATGCTGTGGTCAAGTTTTGCCTTGTAGGAACCATAAAGCTCCATTTGATCTTCCTTAATATCAAGTTTTGCAGCGATTTCTGTAATTTTTTGCATAGTGGCTTCCTGAGCAATTTCAATATCCGTCTTAAACTCCATCATTCACTCCACCTTTCAAAATTTTTATATTTTCTTATTCTACATTATATAGATACAGGGCGCAAATTGCATCTTAA
>CAZUPR010000014.1:0-1726 GCA_964622305.1 uncultured Eubacteriales bacterium | reverse complement strand
AAGACACTAATGCCTTCTATAGTATAAGCCAATATAAATAAAGAGAAAAACAGGCCGGCCATAATCCTTGGCTTTCTATAATTCATCATCACTTTTCTAAGCTCTGCCATTATTTGTTTTTGTAAATCTTTATCTTCTACCTTATCAAAATTTATATTGGCATATTTATCAAAGATAAGTCGGCTTTTAAGAGGATATTGGATATAACTATCATCATAGTCAATAATTTTAGTCATCCCATCTTGACTTTCAAAGGAAATATTGAGGTTCTCTAAAGCTTCTTCTGTAATTTCTCTGGGGCTGCCTTTTGTATTCATTAGATGAAAAGAATTGCTGTTCTTTTTGTAATAAATAATAAAAGCTAAAATAAACAATAAATAAAGTGCAATTAAATGAATAGGTATTTGCAAGGCAGTAACATTATTTTGATAATCTTGTTCAGCAAGCAAAATGATTCTGCTAGGGTAATTAATAATTATAGCTGGCATAAGCAAGTCAAAATAATAAGGCATCAATATGGGCTTGCCTAAAAAATTGCATATTACAGTATAGGATAGCACTAGTACTATGATTAATGAAAACATATAAAAAATCTGATGCATTGCCTGCCTCCTGATACTACACTTTATAATACAAACCTTAATCATCTCATATTTATAATATAAAGAAATAATTTGATTGCTTCGATCAAGTATAAACTCAAGAAAAATACTGACAATAAAGAAGCGATAATTGATGAGAAAGTAATTTTATAGGACAATCTTTTTCCCATTCCTTTTTTTATCTTCTTTTTTAGTTCAATATCTCTAACTTCTATCATAATAATATTTTTTTTATAATAATTTATTTTGTCTACTCCATATATTAACGTAAAATCTTCTCTAGTTTCATAAGGAATATTAAGATCATTCAAAGTATCTTGGACTAATGTTTTGGAGCTATTCTTATTAGCTTTAAAATTAAAACCCAATATTGCATATGTATCTTTTTGTCTTTTAAATACTTCAAAAGAAAGCATTGTAAATATATAAAGGGTTAAGGTTACAAATATATATCCTTTAAAAATATATGGAGAATATAACAGCAATTTTTTCAAGTGAATCGGATTCCAATAGACTAATAAAACTATCAATGAAGTTAGGGATATTATCCTAGCTAACTTCCCCTCTCGTATGGATCCCATTAGAATAAAGAATATAGCTACTAATACAGATAAAATTACAATTACAGCGATATATGCTTCCATATTTTACTCTCCCTAAAATAATTTTAACTTTAAAAAGATATATTGCGGTTTTCCACAATATATCTTTCGCTTCCTTCCTTTGATAACATTTTAACATAACAAACTTACTTAGGATAAAGGATTTTTACATTGCTTTAGGTGGCCAAGTTTTCTTCTTTTCATTGATTTCCTTATTTGAGTCCCCTTCTGTGGGCATCTTTCTTAGATTTCATTGATTCCACTGGACAGAATCAATGAAAACTAAGAATCTTGGCCCCAGAAGTCCTCGCCACCTTTAAAATCAATGAAATCTGGAAAACCTGGCCTCTCTGAATCTAATGGCCTCCCTGGACCTCTTGCCCCCGCACCTCTTATATCACAAATAAAAAAAGACCAGCTGCATGAGCTGGTCTTCCGTATTTTAAAGCTTGGTGCCGGGAACCGGAATCGAACCGGTACGGGATTTAACTCCCGCAGGATTTTAAGTCCTGTGCGTCTGCC
>CAZUPR010000013.1:3103-31750 GCA_964622305.1 uncultured Eubacteriales bacterium | reverse complement strand
CTTTTCCGTCTGGATAAATCCTTATACCGCCTCTGCGGCCAACCCAACAATGGAAATTAATGGCCACCGGGGTTATGGCAGTATGAGTGTGGGCTCCTGCTATTTTAAGAGCAAGAGCAGACCTGTCGCCACCAGTTCCGGCAGCTCCTATCCCTAATTTATTAACTTCTTCCAAAAGCTCTCTTTCCAGCGGTCCGTAAACTTCATCATCATTATAGTCATCCCAGGCTCTGGTACTGATAGCCTTTCTGCTTAATTTAGCAGCCACATCCATCTGTCCGCCAATACCAATTCCAATACCAAAAGGTGGGCATGGTTTTCCACCGGCATTAATAACTGTGGTCAGAATGAATTTTTTTAGGCCTGCTAAATCCTTGCCCAGCATAGGTGTAGTCATAATTTTTAACTCATTACCCAACTCAGCGCCACATCCCTTAAAGCTGATAATTATCTCCAAATATTCTTGCTGGGGCAGGTAATCAATTTCAAAATTTGGAACTCCAGGGCCAGAGTTATCTCCAGAGTTTTCTCTTGTCAGAGGGTGTACAATACTTGGTCTTAGTAAACCTTCTTTGGTGGCTTGAACCAGAGATTGCCCAAAAAACTCTTTAATATTACCTGGCAGGTTTTGATCACCAAAAGAGATATATACTGTTGGATATCCAGGAGACTGGCAAACAGGTCTCATAGTCTCTTCAGCCATGGCAACGTTTTCAATCATAGTTTCCAGCATACTTTTGGCAGTTTTGTTAGATTCTTCCTGGCAGGACTCTTTTAACAAATCCTTGATATCCTCTGAAATAGAAGTGACGGATCTTCTTACAAGCTTGTCAATTTCATTTTTTAGAAGTGTTTGATTAATCAATTGTATTACCTCCTGAGTATTGTTTTTTAGAGTCTTTTTTCTCCTTCTAGATTCTTTATCTGACTAATGTCCTGACTAACTTCTAAAACTCCTTTGTAAACACCTTCCTTATCAAAAACTGGATAGTATTCTATAAGAAGAATTTTATCTCTAAAATTTATCCAAAATCTTTCTTTTTCCTTTTTCCCTTGTTTGAAATCCTCAATAATCTTCAGTACTTTACCTACACTTTCATGGGGATGGCAATTCTCCACGTCTCTGCCTATGACTGCAGGAGATCTGGGAAAAAATCTTTTTTCTGGCTGATTAAAATAACGAACCTTATTGTTTTCATCCACGTAGGTTAGATCAAAAGGAAGGGAATCAAAGAGCATGAGATACTGGGCAATATCTTCGGAAAAGGGAAAAGTGGAAATTTTAAGAGGTTCTTTTTTTATATTTAATTCTAAAGAAGGATTTTTAATTGAAAAATATTTATATTCAAAACTTTGTAAGAGAAGGTCTTTTTCTTCTGCCTCATCTAAAAGCTCAGAGATGACAGGAAAGAAAATCAAATCTTCTTTTAAAATAAGGCCATAAAGGATAAAGAAGAATTCGCCAATTCCTTCCTGACGAACTCTCTCATCAGAGCTTTGAAGGAGTTGCGGAAGATCTTTTATTATTCTTCTGGCCATATCATGTAAGGTCCACATAATAGTAAGGCCTTTAAAATCAGAATGTTTTTTTTCTAAGAGTGGAAAGAAAAGGTTTTCTTTTTTCTTATAATGTACTGGGAATTTTTTTATCTCTTCATATAATTTGGTAAACCCGTCATTTTCATGCCAGGCCTGATCCTTTTTTATAATCTCTTTCATTTCTTCTAATTTATTTTGCAGTGCCTGATTTTCCAAAAGGAGATAAAAGGAAAGACTCTCACCATCAGGCTTCTTCCATTTATAATTTGTTAAAGGCTGATAAAAGACATTGATAAGCTTATCTAGTTTTTCTAAAACTTCTTTTGGGGCCATACCATCTTCCAAGAGCTTATAAAAGAGACTAAAGGCCATCCTGGGAGTAATTTTTTCTATTTCTTCTTTATACTGATAGTAAAGCTGATGCCCATCTTGACCATCAAAAACCTTGCAAAGGTATTCATATAAGTTATCAATTGTTTTTTGCATTTCTTTTTCTCACTTTCTTCTTATTTTTGAACTTCCTAATTTTTTACCCTGTAAGAAAGATAAAGAAACATTTATACTTATGTAAAGGAGGTTTTTAACCTTGAGCAGCTTATTCCAACTTTCCTGGTTTTTTATAATATATTCTTTTTTGGGCTGGACCGTGGAAGTGTCCTATCAAACCATAAAACTAAAGAAATTTATAAACAGAGGTTTTTTAAACGGGCCCTGGTGTCCTGTTTATGGTTTTGGGATGTTATCAATTTTGCTTTTTCTTTATGATTTTCATGATAATATTCTTCTTCTTTTTTTAGGAGCCTTCTTTTTGACCAGCCTCTTAGAATTTATTACAGGCTGGGCCCTGGAAAGAATTTTCAATAAAAAATGGTGGGATTATTCAGATGAACCTTTTAATATAAAAGGCTACGTTGCCCTCTTTTTTTCACTTAGGTGGGGTCTTGGAGTTCTTCTTATCATAAAAATAATCCACCCTCTCCTGCGCTATCTGGTGGGGTTCTTGGATAACTTCCTGGGGCATATTTTTCTTGTATTAATTCTCTTTTCTCTGGCAGCCGATCTCATTGTTACTGTTTTTGAAATGCTAAATATTCAGAAAAACTTTATTGCCCTTGATGAAATAGCAGACAGAATAGAACATTATTCGGATGAAATGGGTTTAAATATTTTCCAAAAGGTTTCCCAGGCCATAGAAACCAGAGAAGACATTCGCCAGTATTTGGAAAACCACAGCCTGGCTCTTTCAGCTCATCTTAAGAGATATGAATCTTTAAGATCCAGACGTTCCTATATTCAAAGAAGGCTTGAAAGTTCCTATCCCTCACTTCTAAGAAGACTCAAAAGGTAAAGATAATGCCTATGAGAGCGCTAAGGCTAATATAAAATAGCGGATGTTTTTTAAATTTAAAGATTAGAAAGAGCATGAAAAGACCCAAAAAGATGCCTTTTAAATCAAGGATGCTTAATCTCATTAAAGAGAGACCTGCTGCTGCAATCAAAGCTACTGAGGCAGGTCTTAAGCCATAAAACAAAGTTTCAATAAAGGAACTTGTTCTGTATTTTTCCAGTGAAGCACTAATGAGTAAAATAATAATAATTGAAGGCGATACCAGGCCAAGAGTAGCAGCCAGGGCACCTGGAATGCCTGCACTGGTAAAACCGGCATAAGTGGCTACGTTAACCCCTATAGGACCAGGAGTTGACTCTGCTATAGCTATCATATTAGCCAGTTCAAGTTTGCTAAACCAGCCTTGGCTTTCTGAAATATTTTCTAAAAAAGGCAGGGTAGCAAGCCCACCGCCAACTGCGAAAAGGCCGGCCTTAAAAAATTCATAATAAAGTCTAATTAGAATCATTTTTCAGGCCCCCCTTTACAGATTTTAGAATATAGCCGCTTACTCCTCCAGTGATAACTGAAATAACAGGGTTTAGCTTCATGAAGAAGGCCAGGAAAACAATTAAAAGAAAAATACAAAAGAGATCTGCTGAAGAAATTGCCTTTTTAGCCAGACCATAAACAGCATGGAAAATCAAGGCAACCACACAAACTCTGACCCCTGCCAGAGCATGCTGAACCATTTCTACATGAGCAAATTCCTGAAAAAAAGCTGCTATTATTGTAATAATAATCAAAGAGGGAAAGACCATCCCCAAAGTAGCTATAAGACCACCCAAATTACCTGCCACCTTACGGCCAACAAAGGTTGCTGTGTTGATGGCAATAATGCCTGGAGTGACTTGGCCTATAGCATAGTAATCAAGGAGTTCCTCCTCCTGGGCCCAGTTTTTTTTGTCACAAATCTCCCTTTGCAAAATAGGCAGCATAGCATAACCGCCACCAAAGGTAATCAAACCGATTTTTGCAAAAGTCATAAAAAGTTCCAGAAATTTATTGATCCCCTTCTCCTCTTGATCCCTCTTTTTCAATTGTAAAGAGCCCCTCTTTCTCTATAGTCACATTTCCATTTGTTAAATTAAGAAGCCAGGCTTTAAAAACTTCTTCATCTTCCGGATTAATCATAATCTTTAAAATTACCTTGTCTTCATAAAAGGTATCCATGAGAAGGAAGCCAGTTTTTCTGATTTCATTTTCAATTATTCCAAGTAAATTATAGTCAATTTCGGCCTTATATTGCCTTACTTCCTTTATCTCAACTATGCCAGCCTGGTCTATTACCTGAGAGGCAGCCTGAGAATAAGCCCTTATAAGACCACCTGCCCCCAATTTAATGCCGCCAAAATACCTGGTAACAACCAAGACCACATTTTTAAGTTCCCTTTTTTTTATTACTTCTAAAATAGGAATCCCGGCTGTTCCACTTGGCTCACCATCATCATTGGCCTTTTGGAATTCATTGTGTTTGCCCGCCAGCCAGGCAAAACAATTATGAGTAGCATTATAGTGTTTCTTTTTTATTTCTGAGAGAAAATTTTGGGCCTCTTTTTCATTATAGACTCTTTTTGCATAGGCTATGAACCTTGATTTTTGTATAAGAATTTCATTTTCTGCAAAATTTTTTATTGTATAGTAATTTTCCATAGCTTCTCCTCATATCTTTCATATACAATTGTAGCCCAAGTGAGTTATAATGTATATTGGTAAAGGGGGAGTTTTAATGGTTAGAACCGTTGGAACAACAGCTAGAGGTATTATAACGCCCATAATTCAAAAGGGTGATAATCTGCCTGTCATGGTGGTCGATTCCGTCTTAAGGGCAGCAGATAATGAAGGTTTTGAGTTGCAAGATAATGACATCGTGGGAATTACAGAATCAGTTTTGGCCAGATCGCAAGGAAATTATGCAGACATTAATCACATTCAAAAGGATATTGAAAATAAATTTCCAGAAGAATTTGGTATCGTTTTCCCAATTTTAAGCAGAAACAGATTTGCTGTACTTTTTAAAGGAATCATGGCTGCAGGCAGAAAGGTATACTTGCTTCTCAGTTACCCTTCTGATGAAGTAGGAAATCATCTGATGAGCCTTGATCATATGGATGAAGTCAAAATAAATCCTTACACGGATACCTTGGATGAAAAAAAATATCGTCAAATTTTTGGAGATAAAGTAGCTCATCCTTTCACAGGTATTGACTATGTTGAATTATATAAAGAAATTGGTGGAGATAATCTTGAAATAATTTTTGCCAATGATCCCAGAGTTATCCTTAATTATACCAAGAATGTTCTGGTGGCAAATGTCCATGAACGTTTTAGAACAAAGAGAATTTTAAAAGAAGCCGGTGCTGAGCTTATTTACGGTTTAGATGATGTTTTATCTGAACCTAATGGTACTTCTGGCTACAACCCAGAATATGGCCTCTTAGGGTCCAACCTTTCTAAGGAAAATGAAGTAAAACTTTTTCCCAGGGATTCTCAACCCTTCGTAGAAAAAGTTCAGGCACTTTTTAAAGAAAAAACTGGCAAAACTCTGGAAGTTATGGTTTTTGGCGATGGAGCCTTCAGGGATCCGGTTGGCAAAATCTGGGAACTGGCAGACCCCGTAGTTTCCCCTGGCTACACAAAAGGCCTTGAAGGAACGCCCAGCGAAATTAAGTTAAAATATGTAGTTGAAACAGAATTTGATCACTTAACCGGCCAGGATGTTATTGAGGCAGCGAAATTAAAAATTCGTTCCAAAGATAAGATGCCTCTTAACTCTTCTGACTCTCTTGGGACCACCCCAAGGCAACTGACTGATTTATTAGGCAGTCTTTGTGACCTGACAACCGGCAGTGGCGATAAAGGTACGCCTGTCGTACTTATTCAGGGTTATTTTGATAATTATGCTTCCGATGGAAAATAAGAAAATTTAAAAGAAAAAAGTTCCAGTGTAATTGATGGGTTAACATCAAATCTCACTGGAACTTTTTTTATTTAAAATAATCAAAGAGCTGGGCAAAATCTATGCCGGCAATTGTCTTGTTAGTGTAGTCTGCATAAATGGCTTCAGAACCTTTTTCCAAGGATGAGGATCTTATGCCGTGTTCTATGGAAATCCTGGCTTCTATAAAGGCTGCCAGGTTATCGCAACCTTTAATAATTTGCCCATCGACCGGATTGTAGTGGTCGTAATTATATTCTTTATTGATTAATTCTGAATCTACTTTTTTTATTTTGCCATCCAGAGTAATTTGACTGGCAAACTCATCTTCTATAAAAAATCTTATTTTTTCCTGTAAGAAGTCAGGCAAAAGAGGAAAAAACTTCTCTTCCATCTGTTGCTCTTCTATATCTTTAATAATTGAATCCAAACCATCTACAGATCTTTTAACAGGAGAAATAATATCCCTGGTTAAAACCTCTGGCATATCGTGAAAGAGAGCCTGAAAGTAATTATTGGTTAAGCGTTGATTACAGGCATTAACCTCAAGAGAACAAAGATATGACATGATGGCCACAATCAACATGTGTCCCATGACAGATGTCTCTGGAACCCTGGGGCTCTGGGCCCATCTTCTTTGGAAACGAAGCTGACCAATAAGGTCAATTAAATCACTTGCAAGATTTGGATATTTGGTGATTTCACTTTGAATGGCCTTTTTAGTATCTTCAATTCCATATACAGCTAAATTCATAGGATAAATTATTTTAAATTCCCAGTTAGTTGATAAGTAATGGGCTTCCCTTAGAATTCTTTTTTCCAGGCTTGCATAGTTGGGATCATCAAAATAAAGGCAAAATTTATTGTAAAAGTCATCTTTTATACTTAATAAATCTGGGCCAAGTTGCTGATAAACCCATTGGTTAATCTCTGGTCCTCTTTCCTTCATAAGCCTGTGAAAAACAGGGGGTTTAATATCAGTGAGAATAACCCTGTGCAGGTATTCAAAAATGCCCCCTTCAATAAGCTTTGGCCAGTCAATTGCTGCTGCTTCTTTCTCTTCTTCATAGGAAGCGATTAACCAGGCGATAACCATTTTTTGTGCTTGTTTATCAAGTTCTGTGAAACCCTGGGGTCTTATGTGGTCATTCCACCTTTGAATATGTGCTCCCTGGTAAATTCTTTCTAAAATAGATTTTCTAATCATTTTTATCCCTCTCTAAAGGGTTTCTTTTAATTGGGCAATAAAATCATCAATATTTTCTTTGCTTGTATTAAAGGATGTAACAAAACGCAACTTTCTTTTTGTGGCATCATTTATATAGAAAAAGTTCCTGGGAAAAAGCTCATCAATTGATTTTTGGGGAAAAATAGCATAAAGCATGTTAGCTTCAACCTGCCCGTCTATCTCCACCCCCTGGATTTTTTCCAGTTCCGCTTTTAAGTACTGAGCCATAGAATTGGCTGACCTGGCATTTTGTAACCAGAGGTCATTCTCAAAGTAGGCTAAAAATTGCCCTGCAACAAATCTCATTTTTGATATTAATTGCATACTTTGTTTTCTTATGTACTTTAGATTGCTGGCAAGATCAGGATTAAGGACTACCACAGCCTCTCCCATCATGAGACCATTTTTAGTCCCACCAAAGGATAGTATGTCTACAGAAGTTTTACTAATCATTTCTTCTGCTGTGGAATTTGTTGCTGCAAGGGCATTAGCCAGTCTGGCTCCATCCACGTGGAGATACATATTGTTGGCATGAGCGAAGTCAGCCAACTTTTGAATTTCTTCCAAGCTATAAACTGAACCCATTTCCGTAGTTTGGCTGATGGTAATAACCTTGGGTTGATTGTGATGTTCATTGCCCCTGGCCAAGAGAAACTTTTCTATTTGTTCTGGATAGATTTTCCCGTTTTTGTTTGGTGCAGTTAAAATCTTAGCTCCGGTAAATTTTTCAAAAGCTCCACACTCGTCAGTGTGAATATGGGTAGTATCTGCACAAATGACCGCCTCAAAAGAAGCAAGGACGGCACTTAGAGCAACAATATTGGCGCTTGTACCATTAAGGGTAAAGAAAATGCTGACATTTTTATTAAAAATATCAGCAAACTTTCTTTCTGCTTCTTCAGTATAGGGGTCGTGTCCATAAGGGAAAGTAAAACCTTGGTTTACCTCAATAATCTTTTTAATAATATTTTCATGTACACCGGATGAATTATCACTTAAAAAAATTGGACTCACTCCTTATTATGAATTAGTTTTTTTGCTCCTGCTTTTTGCCTGATTGGAAGAGTAAGAACTTCTCTTGTTCCTTTGATCCCTGGAGCCTTTAGAGTCTCTGGAATCCCTTGAATCCCTGGAGTCTCTTTTATTGTAACTTCTTGAATAATTCTTTCTGTCTCTGGAGCCTTTATCTTGTCTTTTTTCATCAATATAAACTTCTCTCAGAGGATCCTTGTCTTTACCTGAATCTAGCTGTCCCAGTTCAAGTTTAAGAAGGGCTGCGGCTATTTCTATAGAAGTATGAGCGTCGCTCATTATATTGTCTAAAATAGCCATATAAGGCTGCAAATTGCCTTCATCAATTGAGGATTTAATCTTGTCTGAAAGAATATCAATCCTCATTGATTCAATATCCTTTAAATTAGGAATACCAATCTTCTCAATTTTTTGCTTTGTGTAACCCATAATGTTCTTTAATAAGTAGAATTCACGCATGGTGACAAAAGAAACTGCAAGACCATCTCTGCCTGCTCTTCCTGTTCTGCCTATTCTATGAACATAATACTCATCATGATTTGGGATATCATAGTTAAAGACAGCTTCAACATCATTGATATCAAGACCACGGGCAGCAACATCTGTTGCCACTAAAAGCTCGATATCGCCAGTCTTAAACTTATTAATTACACCAAGACGGGCCATTTGGGTCATATCACCATGGATTTTATCAGTCAGATAACCACGGTTTTGCAAATCGCCAGTGATGTTGTCAACTTGTCTTTTAGTGTTACAAAAGACAATGGCTCTTTTTGGTTCGTGCGCATCAAGAAAGCGGCAAAGAACTTCCAGCTTGTCTTTTTCATGAATCATAACATAAGTTTGTTTAATATTTGGAGTGGATAACTCTTTTGGAGTTACCTTAACATGGACAGGTTCCTTTTGGTACTTATCAATAATAGATAGAATTTCCTTTGGCATAGTGGCAGAAAACAGAAGGGTTTGCCTTTCGTCTGCAGCACTTTCAAGGATTGTTTCAATATCTTCTCTAAAGCCCATATTTAACATCTCATCAGCTTCATCAAGAACAAACATTCTAAGATCGTTGATTCTCAAAGTTCTTCTTCTAAGATGGTCCATAATACGGCCTGGAGTACCTATTACGATTTGAACTCCTTTTTTAAGCCTTAAAATTTGTCTGTCAATAGACTGGCCGCCAAAAACAGGAAGAACCTTTACACCTTCAAGATATTTTCCTATCTTTGCAAATTCTTCTGATATTTGGATAGCTAATTCTCTTGTTGGACAAAGAATTAAAGCCTGGGTTCTTTTATCATAAGGGTTAATTTTTTCCAGGATTGGAACTGCAAATGCGGCTGTTTTTCCTGTACCGGTTTGCGCCTGTCCTACTACATCTTTTCCATCCAGTATAAGTGGGATAGATTGGGTTTGAATGGGAGTTGTTTCCTCAAAACCCATTTCATTTAGCCCTCTGATTATTTCAGGAGAGCAATTTAATTCTGTGATTCTAATGATATTCACCTCAAAAACTTTCTAAAAATTTAAATCAATAATTTATAATAACACAAAATCACTGGTAAATCAAAAAGTCTTTTGGATATCCTCTTTTTCCAGTGAACTTTTGTGAATGACATGGACAATATTTTCCGGGATTTCCAGTAATGCTTTTTTCAAACATTTTGGATAAATTCTCATCTCTTCAAGTTTGTCCAAAGGACACCAGTAGAAAATTAAATCCTCTTCGCCCTCTTTGCCATAAAAATATTCCTCTTCGGGGCTAAAACTGTCTTCAAGTTCAATTTCATAAAAAAACTCAATTTCATGGTTGGGTATATTCTTTTTTAAGTAGAGGTTTTCTACAATAAAAAGCAATCTGTTTATTGTAATTTTACCACCTGTTTCAGAAAGAAATTCTCTTTCTAGAGCATCAGTAGTTGTTTCATAAAACTTACAGCCCCCACCAGGAAAGGTCCAATAATCCTTTTCCTTAAATCTGTGAATTAATACATGATTGTCTTTTATTGCAACTCCAGCTACTCTGCATATTCTCTTTTGTGACAAAAATACCTCCTCCTTTTACAGTTCCCAGTCAATTTTTTCTAAATTATTTTTTTCCAAAAATTTATTGGCTTTAGAAAAATGCCTGCAACCAAAAAAACCTCTGGATGCTGAAAGTGGGCTTGGATGAGCTGCCTTTAATATTAAGTGTTTTTTATTACTTAATAACTCTTTCATTTTTTGAGCCTCTCTGCCCCATAAAACAAAAACTTTTGCTTTATCATCCTTGTTCAGTTCAGCAATTAATTGCCTTGTGAAAACTTCCCATCCTTTATTTCTGTGTGAAAGAGCCTGATTGGCTCTAACAGTAAGCACTGTATTGATAAGCAGGACTCCTTGCCTGGCCCAGGGAAGCAAATAGCCAGTTTTGGGTATTTCAAGTCCAAGGTCAGCCTGCATTTCTTTATAGATATTAGCCAGGGATCCTGGTATTCTGCTGCCTTCTTTTACAGAAAAAGCCAGGCCATGAGCTTGATTCTCTCCATGATAGGGATCTTGCCCTAAAATAATTACCTTAACCTGCTCAAAGGGCGTTGCTTTAAGGGCAGAAAATATTTCAACTTTTTTAGGATAAATTTCATATTCTTGATATTCTTTTTCCAAAAAAGTCCAAAGATCCTTAAAATATGGCTTCTTTTTTTCCTGGTCTATTATTTCTTCCCAAGTTTTAACTGGCATTTTCAATGCCAATATTAATTACAATTTCAAGACCATCTGCATCAAGTTCAATAGCCAGGATAGTTTTACTGTTAATATTAATAGCCAGGTCTTTTCCTGTTATCAGGGTCGGAGTGGAGATATTGACATCCTTGCCAGTTTGAGAAAACTCAATAGCAGCGTTAGCAGTAAGCATATTGGTTAATTCTGAAATTGCACTTTGAGCCATTTCATCAAATTCAGTTACTTCCATTCCCATCATCATTATTCCCACAGTCTTTTTTGCAGCCTCTTCAGTAAAGTTATAGACCACAGTACCCTTTAAATCCCCAACAATACCAACACTGATGGCAACTCCTTTAGCGTTAACTTTTTTTGCAATGCTGATATTCTTTTTTTCTATATTTTTAAATCCTACCTGCGGCAGAACATTCATGCAGGCTTTTAAAAAAGGATTTATATTATTAACATCCAAAGTTACAGGTCCCCCTTTGAAAAACTGGTGGCAATAAAGATTAAGCCAAATTCGCTTTCTGCTGCATAAAAATTATTGTTTTCTTTTTCAGAAAATATACGCAAGTCTTTGCCATAAAAAACACTTGGACTGGAAAGCCTGAACTTGTAGTTTCTTTCTCTCATATTTAAAATTGAGCATGCATTTCCAGCAATAATATTGGCTATTTCAGCCAAAAGATTGCCCTTTTGCTGGCAGGATGGATTTTCATCCTTTAAAACATTCCTTGTAAGTTTACTTAAAGATTCTTCACTGAGAGCAATAATAAACCTTCCTGGAAAGCTGCCAGTAATTCCGGCAACTGCAGCGAAAGAAAAGTCATCTTCATTCAATTTAAAATCTACATCAGCGAAATTTATTCTTATCCTGCTTAATTCCATCATGGCATCTTTAAAAGATTCCCTAAAAACCTCTCCCTCTTCGGAAATCAAAAGTTTAAAATTATCATGAACATTTAAAACATTTTGAATGCTTTTAAGAAGCTCTTCTTCTTTAAGAGGCTTTTGCAGATAATCATTAATTTTAAGTTTTTTTGATTCTCTTACCAGATCATCATCTTTAAGGGAACTTATCATAATTGAATTAAAATCAGGGTTAATTTTCCTTAGAAGTTTTATACTTTCAAAGCCATCAATATCAGGCATGGTTAGGTCCATGGTAATAAAATTTGGTTTAGTTTCCAGAAATTTTTCCAGCATTTCTTCTTTATTACTTGCTTTGGCAACAACCTTATATCCATTTTTACTTAATAGTTCTTCTATTAAATTTATAGAGAAAGGTGAGTCGTCTACTATCATTATTTTGAGCTCTTGCATTTTTCTATCTCCTTTAATAAGCTTCCCTATTAATTATAACAATTAAAAAATCTTTGTACATAAAAATAAGGTGTCACTTTTAGGTGACACCTTAAAAATTCTTTTAAAAGTTTCTCTTATATTCTGTTAAGGCCTTGTTCTCTTGCTTTATCAGCAATAGCCTTTGCTACAGCAGAGGCAACATTTTTGTCTAAAGCTTTTGGCATAATGTTTTCTTCATGTAGTTCTGCATCAGGAATATAGTTTGCGATTGCATAAGCAGCAGCTATTTTCATTTCTTCTGTAATTGCTTTTGCACGAACTTCTAGAGCACCTTTAAAGATACCAGGGAAAGCAAGCACGTTGTTTACTTGGTTAGGGAAGTCAGAACGCCCTGTACCGACAACTCTGGCTCCACCAGCTTTTGCTTCATCTGGCATAATTTCTGGAGTAGGGTTAGCCATTGCAAGAACGATAGCATCCTTATTCATTGTGCTAACCATTTCGCTTGTAAGAACACCAGGTGCACTTACGCCTATGAAAGCATCAACATCTTTAACAGCATCTGCCAAAACGCCAGTTCTTTTATCTGGATTTGTTTTAGCAGCCATTTTCTCATGTTCTGAATGAAGCATAGTTTCTTTAACATCTGGGTTTAAGATACCATTTTTATCAACCAAATACATTTTAGTGATTCCAGCATTTAGAAGAATATTGGCGATAGCTGTTCCAGCCGCACCAACACCATTAACTACGATTGAAAGGTCTTCAATTTTTCTATCTGTAACCTTACAAGCATTAATTAAAGCTGCTAATAGACAAATTGCAGTACCGTGCTGGTCATCGTGGAAAACAGGAATATCCATTTCTGCTTTAAGTCTTTCTTCAATTTCAAAACATCTTGGAGCGGAAATATCTTCTAAGTTAATACCGCCAAAAGTTGGTCCCAGGTATTTTACAGTTTTAATGATTTCTTCTGTATCTTGAGTGTCAAGGCAGATTGGGAAACCATCAACACCAGCAAATTCTTTAAAGAGAATAGCTTTACCTTCCATTACAGGCATTGCTGCTTCTGGTCCGATATTACCTAATCCCAGAACGGCAGAACCGTCTGAAACAATTGCTACAAGATTGCCTTTTGCAGTATATTTGTAAACATCTTCTTTGTTTGCATCAATTTTTCTGCAAGGCTCAGCTACTCCTGGAGTATAGGCTAAAGAAAGGTCTTCCATAGTATTAACAGGAACTTTAGACTCTACGCTGATTTTACCTTTTTTCTCTTGGTGTAGCTGTAATGATCTTTCGTTTACATTCATAAATTATTCCTCCTATTTTTTTAAAAGACTCTTTTTTAGATAGCAAATTCTGATTTGCCGATTTTATATTGGTCGTTACCTTCTGTATCTATTGCCACAATAGCCGGGAAATCTTCTACTTCAAGTTTGTAGATAGCTTCTGGCCCAAGTTCTGGGTAGGCAACAACTTCAGATTGCTTAACTGATCTGGCAATTAAAGCGCCTGCACCGCCTGTTGCAGCAAAATAGATAGCTTTGTTTCTCTTAATTGAATCAATTACTTCAGCATTTCTGGGTCCTTTACCAATCATGCCTCTTAAGCCAATGCTTAAAAGCGCATCAGTCAAGGAGTCCATTCTGCCGCTTGTTGTTGGTCCAGCTGAACCCATAGCGTGTCCTGGTTTTGCAGGGCAAGGTCCTACATAGTAAATAATTTGATTTTTTATATCAAAGGGAAGTTCTGCTCCCTCATTAAGAGCCTTAATCAAATTTCTGTGAGCAGCATCACGGCCAGTGTAAATTGTACCAGTTATAGTTACCTGATCGCCTGCTTTAAGACCCACTACCTGATCCTCAGTTAGTGGAGTAGTAAGTTTTTTGATTTCTGACATTTTTACACACCCTCTCTATTTATATAATTGCTTCTTTGTGTCTGGCAGCATGACAGTTTAGGTTTACAACAACTGGCATTGAAGCTATATGTGCTGGGAAGTAGTCAATATGAACTGCAAAAGCAGTAAATCTGCCACCAAGTCCTTGAGGACCTACTCCAGATTTATTAATTTCTTCTAAAATTTCAGCTTCTAGTTTTGCATACAAAGGATTTGGGTTTGGTTGTCCAGCTTCACGCATAAGTGCTCTTTTAGCCAGAAGGGCAGTTTTTTCAATTGTTCCGCCAACGCCAACGCCAACAACTACTGGTGGGCATGGGTTTCCACCTGCATTAACTACAGATTCGATAACGAAGTTTTTAACACCTTCAACACCTTCTGCAGGTTTTAACATTTTCATTTGGCTCATGTTTTCTGCACCGCCACCCTTTGGAACAACAGTGATTTTAACCTTGTCGCCAGGTACGATATCAGTATATAAAATAGCTGGTGTGTTATCACCTGTATTTTTTCTTTCAAAAATAGGATCATCTACTGCAGATTTTCTTAAATAACCTTGGTCATAACCTTGTCTGACACCTTCGTCTACTGCTTCTGCAAGGTCGCCTCCAACAAGAGAAACTTCCTGGCCAATTTCCATAAAAATTACAGCCAGACCAGTATCCTGGCAAATAGCCACATTTTCTTCTCTGGCGATTTTTACGTTGTCCATAACCTGTTGCATTGAATACTTACCGAAAGCGGACACCTCATCTTCATGTCCCTTTCTTAGTCTTTCTTCAACATCCTTTGGCAGGTCAAAGTTTGAGGTCATGCATAATTCCTTGACCTTTTCAGTGATTAAGCTTACATTTACTTCCCGCATTAGAACACCTCCATAAATTATTGAAATATTTTGACAACTTATTCTATATTATTTTATCACAATATCTTATTTAGTGAATATAGCTTTTATACCAGCCCAGGTTACATCTCCCTTAACTTTTGCAATAGAAGATCTGAGTGGAATGCTCTTTGGACATGATGGAATACAGTTTTGTGAGTTACCACATTCAAAAATACCACCCTGATCCATTAAGGCCTCAATCCTTTCTTCTTTATTAAAGGCTCCATTTGGATGGATATTAAAACTCACAACCTGAGGAGCAACGTGAGGGCCAACAAAGTCAGTGTTGGAGTTATAGTTAGGGCAAACCTGCCCACAAACACCACAGGTCATACAACGGGATATATCATAACGGAGCTCCTGAACTTTTCTGGAGTATCTGGGGCCCTGACCTAACTCTTGGCTGCCATCGATATCTACCCAGGCTTTAACTTTTCTTAGAGCATCAAAGAAGGCCTGACGGTCTATATAAAGGTCACGGATAACCTTAAATTTATCCATGGGCTCTAAAGTAATAGGTTGTTTTAAGTTGTCAACCAAGGCTGAGCAAGCTTGACGTGCCTTACCATTAATTACCATTGAACAGGAACCACAAACTTCTTCCAGACAGTTACTTTCAAAGGCAACTGGGGTAGTTGGGTGGCCCTGAGCATTTACAGGGTTCTTTTGGATAGCCATCAGACAGGAAATAACGTTCATTGCCGGTCTGTGGGGAACTTCAAACTCTTCCCAATAAGTTGGTGAATTTTCACTTTCTCTTCTTTTAATCTTTAAACGGACTGTTTTCATTCTTTATCCTCCTCCCCTTCTTTTTTCTCCAGTTCTTTGCCCTTGCCGCTGGCATTATCAACATCATAAACTCTTTTGACAGGTTTGATGTGTGAGATATCAACTTCTTCATAGGAAAGAATAGGGCCGTTTTCGCTATAGGTTCCGATGGTTGTTTTTAACCATTCATCATCATTTCTTTCAGGGAATTCTGGTTTGTAGTGAGCTCCCCTACTTTCATTTCTTTCCAAGGCACCTTTAGTGATAAGTTCAGCCAGAGCCATCATATATTTAAGTCTTCTTATATATAAAGCTGTTTGGTTTCCATTGGCGCTTTGGTCAATACAATTAAGATTTTTGTATCTTTCTTTAAATTCTTGTAAAACATCCATGGTTTTTGCCAGGTTTTTATTTTCTCTGACTACTGTAACATTTTCATACATAAGAGTTCCCATTTCATCGTGAAGGACAAAGGGGTTTTCTTTTCCATCCATAGCTAAGATGTTTTGATATTCTTCCTGATATTTCTTTTCTTCTGATGATAGAAGATCAGCAGAAGCTTCTGTGTCAGCTGCTAATCCCTTTGCATATTCAGCTGCTGCAGGACCCGCAACTGAACCTGAATAAATTGCAGACAGAAGTGAGTTAGCTCCCAGACGGTTAGCTCCATGATAAGAGTATTCACACTCTCCACAAGCAAAGAGGCCTGGTATATTTGTCATATGAGTTTTCCAGTCAGACCAAATGCCGCCCATGGTGTAGTGAACAGATGGGAAGATTCTCATTGGGACTTTTCTGGGGTCATCACCAACAAAGTTTTCATAAATCTCAAGAATTGCTCCCAGTTTTCTATCAAGTTCGCCTGAATCAATATGGGTTAAATCCAGGTAGACTTGGTTTTCGCCATTTATTCCTAGTTTTTGGTCAACACAAACTGAGAAAATAGCTCTGGTTGCAATATCTCTTGGAACTAAGTTTCCGTAAGCTGGGTACATTTCTTCCAGGAAGTACCAGGGTTTACCATCTTTATAAGTCCAGATTCTGCCACCTTCTCCTCTGGCTGATTCTGACATTAGGCGGTTTTTATCATCACCAGGAATGGCTGTCGGGTGAATTTGAATAAATTCAGCATTGGCATATTTAGCTCCCTGAGCATAAACAATACCTGCGGCACTACCATTATTAATAGTAGAGTTGGTTGAACGTCCATAAATAACTCCTAAACCACCTGTAGCAATTACTACTGCAGAAGCTGGGAAAGCCTTAATTTCCATATTAAACATATTTTGTGCAACAGCACCAACGCAACGGTCGTTTTCAACAATTGCGCCAATAAACTCCCAGTTTTCATATTTTTCAATCTTGCCTTGATCTTCAAGTCTTCTGACCTGCTCATCTAATGCGTACATTAGTTGTTGTCCAGTTGAAGCTCCTGCAAAGGCAGTTCTGGCCAACTTTTGACCACCAAAGTGTCTAAAGTCAAGGTTCCCTTCTGGAGTTCTGGTAAAAGGGACGCCCATTCTATCAAATAACTCAAGAATTTTTGGAGCCTCTTCACACATATTTTTTGCGGCAGTTTGATTAGCCAAAAAGTCGCCACCATAAATTGTGTCATAAAAATGCTGTGCAGTACTATCTCCATCGCCTTTTGTATGCAAGGCGCCATTTATTCCCCCTTGGGCACACACTGAGTGAGATCTTTTTACTGGTACTACGGAAAATACTTGTACCTTCATGCCAGCTTCAGCTGCTCTCATTGCAGCCATAAGGCCAGCAAGACCGCCACCAATGACAATAACATTATTAGCCATAAATAAATCCTCCTGTCTTATATTTTAAAATTGCACTAGTCCTAAAAATCCAAGCATTACTAAAAGCCATGCGCCTGAAAAAGCTGCAAAAACTAAGAAAAGGATGCCTTGCAGTACTTTTTGAAAACGTTCTCCTCTTGACAGTCCCCAGTTAATTGCGAAGCCATAGAGACCATTCAAAACGTGGAAGGAAGCTGAAATTACAAAAATAAAGTACAAGAAGAAGAGAATTGGGTTGGAGAATTGTGTTTGAATAATATGGGCAAATGTTTCTCCGGTAAGCATGCTGTGAATTTTAACTGAGTAAACGTGGTAAATCAGGAATATGAAAAGATATAGCCCTGATAGTCTTTGAACCGTAAAAAATACGTTACTGGCATAAGAATAATTTTTGAAGTTGAATTTTGCCTGTAAGGCGAAATAAACACCTAAAATTCCGTGAGCCAACAGAGGTATGAAGATAATCACCCATTCAAGGACCCAGATAAAAGGGGTAGTTTCAAGAACATGAACTATGGATTCAAAGGTCTTGACACCAAATAGAACCGTGGCGTTAACAATAAAGTGCTCCAATAAAAAGATTGCTAAGGGTATTACTCCTAAAAGTGAATGTATTTTTTTAAGAGCAAATTGTTTTTTGCTTATTGCCATTTCGACACCTCTCTCAAATTTTGTTTTGTTAAAAATAGTTCAAACTAAAAAAGCAACTCGTAAACTTATGTCTAGAGTTGCCTGATAGCCTCATATATTTGTAGCCTCACAGATTCACTTGCAATTTTCCTGGTGTGGTTCATTCTTCTTCACCCCCAAAAATCTTGTTGCCCATTATTTTATGATAATCTCCGTAATTAATCAAGAGCTTTTTAGAATTTTCTGAATATTGGGTCAGCTTCCCAGGTATGCCTTTTTAACCTGGTCATTTTCAGCAAGTTCATCTCCTCTGCCTTCAAGTACAATCTGTCCTGTTTCTAAAACATAACCGTAATCGGCAATATTAAGAGCTGCGTGAGCATTTTGTTCTATAAGAAGAATGGTCATGCCTTCTTTATGGATTTCCTGAATAATATTAAATACATCTTTTACAACTAAAGGAGCTAAACCTAGAGACGGTTCGTCCATCATGAGCAGTTGTGGTCTTGCCATCAGGGCCCGGCCAATAGCAAGCATTTGTTGTTCTCCTCCTGATAAGGTACCGGCATGTTGCCAGACTCTTTCTTCTAACCTTGGGAAAAGAGAATAAACATATTTGACATCTTTTTCTATTTCTGCCTTGTCTTTTCTTAGGTAGGCCCCTAATTGCAAGTTTTCATAGACAGTAAGGTTGGCAAAAACCCTTCTTCCTTCCGGAACAAGAGTGATTCCCCTTTTTACTTTTTCTGTTGTTTTAATTGAAGTAATATCTTCACCCTTATAGAATATTGATCCGCTGCTGGAATTAATTAAGCCAGATATTGCTCTGAGGGTGGAGCTTTTACCAGCACCATTAGCGCCAATAAGGGTTATAATTTTATTTTCTTCAACTTCCAGATTAATTCCCTTTAGGGCATGAATGCCTCCATAATGGACGTTTAAATTTTCTATTTTAAGCAACATTTAATCTACCCCCAGATAAGCTTCTATAACTCTTTGGTTATTTTGAATTTCTGCAGGAGTGCCAACTGCAATTGTTTGTCCATAATCAAGCACTGTTATTCTTTCACAAATTCCCATAACAACCTGCATATGGTGTTCAATCATTAGAATAGTAAGAGAAAACTGATCTCTGATTAAGGCAATAAAATTCATTAATTCAATGGATTCCTGCGGGTTCATACCAGCTGCTGGTTCATCTAAAAGCAGTAATCTTGGGGAAGTAGCAAGAGCTCTGGCTATCTCAAGCCTTCTTTGTTTACCATAAGGCAAAGAAACTGCCAGTTCGTCAGCTTCATCAGCAAGGTCAACTTTTTTTAGTAATTCCATAGAGCTTTCCTGAGCTTCTTTATGTTTTTTAGAATAAGCAGGCAGCTTAAAAACTGCTTCTGGAAAGTTAGCTCCCATTCTTAAGTGTTGTGCAACCATAACGTTTTCTAAAACTGTCATTGTTGGAAAGAGTCTAATATTTTGAAAAGTTCTTGCAACACCCAGGGATGTAATTTTGTTAGGCTTTAATTTAGATATTTCCTGATCGTCAAAGATTACAGCACCTGTAGTAGGCATGTATACGCCTGTAATCATATTAAAAGCCGTGGTTTTGCCTGCCCCGTTTGGTCCTATAAGGCCGTAAATTTGTTTTTCTTCTATTGCAAGATTTAATTTAGAAACTGCTGTCAAACCACCAAAGACCATGGTCAGGTCCTGGGTTTGCAAAATATTTTTTGTCATCTTATTCAGCAGCCTCCTCTTTAATCAATTTTTCCAGTTTTAATTTTCTTAAGAGCCACTTCCAGCTAAATTCCTTGGTACCCATGATGCCCTGTTGATAAAAGAGTATAACCATAAGGAGAACTAAACTATAGATAACCATTCTCATTCCTGGGATTCCAGGTATAGTTAGAGATCCCAGGTGCATGGGTTGTTCTACAAAACGCAAAACTTCCATCATGACGGTTATAAAAACGCCGCTTATTACAGAACCCGTTATAGATCCTAAGCCACCAATTACAACTATCATTAAAAGTTGGTATGTAAAAACAAATCTAAACATAAGTGGGTCTATAGTTGATAAAAGAATTGCAAGAAGGCCCCCGCCGATTCCGGCAAAAAAAGCACTGATTGAAAAAGATAAAAGTTTATACTTAAAGATATTAATACCCATTGATTCAGCAGCTATTTCATCGTCCCTTATAGCCTTAAAAGCTGATCCATAACTTGAATCAAGAATATTTTTAATAAGAAAGATGACTACAAGAGCTATGCCCCAGTTCCACCAAAGGTTAGTAACATTAGGGATACCCTTTAAGCCTAAGGCTCCATTGGTTATAGAATGGGCGTTTGTAAAAACAACCCTGATAATTTCACCAAAGCCCAGAGTAGCTATTGCTAAATAATCTCCCCTTAGTTTCAGAGTGGGTGCACCTATTAAAAGTGCAAAAAAAGCAGCAACAAAACCTCCAATAAGAAGTGAAGGTATAAAGTGCAAAGAAATCCCTCTCAGGGGTTCCCATAAATCATACATATAAAAGTTCATATTTTTTGTCTTTGGATCCATTAAGAAGAGAGCTGTTGTATAAGCACCAATGCTCATAAAACCAGCATGCCCTAAAGAAAATAAACCTGTAAAACCATTAGTCAGGTTTAAACTTAGAGCAAGAATTACATAAATTGCTGCCAGATTAAGAATTCTGATTATATAACTGTTGAAAAAAGTTGGTGCAAGATATAGAAAAGTAATCAGAATAAAAATAGCTGCTATTGTAAAGATTTTTTTAAGCTTGTTATATTCCATATGATTACACCTTCTCTGTTATTTTCTCGCCAATAATTCCAGTTGGTCTTACCAGTAGGATTATGATTAAAAGTATAAAGGCAAATGCATCTCTGTAACCTGAAAATTCAGGAAAGAATGCTACAATCATAATTTCGCCAAGACCCAGGAAGAAGCCACCTATTACTGCCCCGGGAATACTTCCTATTCCACCAACTACAGCAGCAATAAAGCATTTTAGACCGGGCAAAAGGCCCAGTAAAGGATCAATTCTGGGGAATTTCATACCCCACATAATTCCTCCGACCGCAGCCAGGCAGGAACCTATAAAAAATGTATAAGATATTATTTTATCTACATCAATACCCATAAGTCTGGAAGTTTCAAAGTCTTTTGAAACTGATCTCATTGCCATTCCCATTTTTGTTTTGTTAACCAGATAAACTAAGATAGCCAGGAAAAAAGCAGCTACTATTGGAATTACAAAAGTTAAGGTCATAATTTTAACCCCACCTATTGTATGCATTTTTCCAAAAAACTCAGGTCTTGGGAAGGTTTTAGGTCTTCCTGAAAAAATAACCAAGCCTAAATTTTGCAGAAAAAAAGAAATCCCTATTGCAGATATTAAGACAGACATTTTAGGTGATTCTCTAAGAGGACTGTAAGCAGCCTTTTCAATTACGACTCCCATAAGCCCGGTAAGGACAATAGCCAAAATAAAAGCCAGCTGCCAGGGCAGAGTAAACATGGCCACACCATAAAATGCAATATAGGTACTCATCATAAAAATTTCGCCGTGAGCAAAGTTTATTAGTCTCAAAATCCCATAAACCATGGTATAACCAATGGCTATTAAGGCATATAAACTTCCCAGAGAAATACCGTTTGCAAGATGTTGTAGAAATTCGGTTAATGTCAAAGCGATCCTCTCCATCTCTTTAATTTCTGTAGAAATAACATAAAAATACTTCTCCCTGTTGAGCAGGGAGAAGATATTTTATCAGAAATTAAACTTTAAAATTATATTTCTTATTTTGGTTCAATAATCATATTGAATTTAAATCCACCATCTACTACTTTGTTAACAACGGCACTCTTAGTAGCATCGCCATTTTCATCAAGAGTAATCATTCCTGTTGCTCCAACAAAATCAGTTGTTCCAGCAATGGCATCTCTGATAGCTTTTGGTTCAGCTGATTCGGCTCTTGTCATTGCATCAAGTGCAAGAATATAAGTGTCAAAACCTAAAGCTGCAAAAGCGTTAGCTTCTCTGTTTGGAAATTCCTTTTTGAATTCAGCAAGGAAGATAGATGTAAGTTCTGTTGCTGGTGCATCAGCTGTAAAGTGAGAACTGAAAGTTGCTCCTTCTACTTCAGCTCCGCCAAGCTCTAAGAACTCGCCAACTTCCCATGTGTCTCCACCAAGGAATGGAACTTCAATACCCATTTCTCTGGCTTGCTTAATAAGAAGTGCAGATGGTCCAAAGTCACCAGGTGCAAAGATAACTTCTGGCTTAGCTGAGTTAATGGAACCTAGTTGTGCTGTAAAATCGTTGTCGCCTTTTTGATAGTCGATATCAGCAAGGATTTCTCCGCCTGCTTCAGTGAAAGCATTGTAGAAAAATCTTGCAAGACCAACTGAGTAGTCTGAACCGTTTTCTTTAATAATTGCTGCTTTTGTAGCACCAAGTTCATTAATAGCATAGTTAGCCATTACTGCACCTTGGAAAGGATCGATAAAGCAGACTCTGAAATAATAATCGTTATCTAAAGTTACTAGTGGGTTTGTTGGTGAACAACCAATTACTGGAACACCTTTATCTTTGGCAACTTGTCCGCCAGCCATAGCTAGTCCTGAACTGTAGCTGCCAAGAATAACTGATACCTTATCATTATCGATAAGTCTGGAAACAGCATTTGCTGCTTCTGGTCTTTCTGATTTATTGTCTACAACAACCAATTCAACTTTTTTGCCAAGAACTTCTGGATAGAGCTTGTTAGCAAGCTGCATACCTTCCAAAGTCATTTGTCCACCAGCAGCGTTATCGCCAGTTAGTGGCTCGTAAACTCCAATTTTGATTACATCGTCAGAGGAGCTTTGACCTTGCTGGTCATTCTTTTGCCCTCCGCAACCTGCTACTACTAATGCCAAGATTAAAGTAATAGCAAGGATTGAAAAGATTTTTGATTTTTTTGTCATTTTCTTCCCTCCTGTTTATTTTCAAAGGACATTAATGTATTTATGTATGAAAATGTCCTTTGGCAGAACACTAAGTTCTACATATGGTAGACTATCATTTTTTAAAGGAAAAATCAATTCTTTTTAAACTTTTTTTAACTGCAAAATTATGGTAAAGTAAACAAGTGTTCATAAAAATTCAGCTATATTATATTAAGGAGGACATAAAAAATGACAGAATATTCTATAAAAGTTATCATTAGCTTCGTCATTTACTTAAGTGGTTTAATGGCTATTGGTATTTTCTTTTATAAAAGGACCACAACGATATCTGAATATATGCTGGGAGAAAGACAGCTTAATGGCTGGGTTACTTCTTTAAGTGCTCAGGCGTCTGATATGAGTGGCTGGCTTTTACTGGGATTACCAGGTTATGCCTATTTGGCTGGCTTCGAAGCATCCTGGATTGCCATTGGTTTGGCCGCAGGAACTTATCTTAACTGGAAATTTGTTGCAAAAAGACTAAGAAAGTATACGCAAATTGCAAATGACTCTCTAACCCTTTCTGATTTTTTTGAAAATCGTTTCAGAGACAAAAGTAAAATTTTAAGAATCGTATCCGCACTTTTTATTTTGATTTTCTTTATCTTCTACACTTCTTCAGGCTTTGTTGCCGGTGGAAAACTATTTAATTCAATTTTTGGCATCTCTTATTTAAGTGCAATGACTCTTGGAGCTTTTTTTGTAGTCAGCTATACCTTCTTAGGTGGTTTTATGGCTGTCTGCTGGACTGACGTTTTTCAGGGTATGCTCATGTTCTTTACTATTCTGATTGTTCCTTTTGTAGCCTTTAATAAATTAGGTGGAATAAGTGAAGGTTTTGCTTCTCTTAGAGAGATCAATCCAGAATTTTTAAATTTCTTTACAGATATAAATGGACTTCCTTTAGGAGCTATGGCTTTAATCTCACTTGTCGCCTGGGGGCTTGGCTATTTTGGACAGCCTCATATTCTTGTAAGATTTATGGCCACAAAATCATCTGAGGAAATTAAAAAAGCCCGTATAATTGCTATGGGTTGGGTCCTTCTTTCTTTAACTGGTGCTCTTTTAGTTGGTATGGCTGGCAGAGCTTACTTGGGAGATATCCTTATGGATGGCTCTCATGAAACTGTCTTTATGGTTTTAGTACATGACCTCTTCTTCCCATTAGCTGCAGGTTTCTTACTTGCTGCGGTTCTATCTGCAATTATGAGTACTGCAGATTCTCAGCTTCTGGTAGCAGCATCAGCTCTTTCAGAAGACTTTTATCGTACACTGATTAATAAAAATGCCAGTGATCAGGAATTAATTAGAGTGACTCGTCTCTCTGTCCTCTTTATAGCTGTCACTGCCTATATTATTGCCTTAAATCCTGAGAGCTCCGTTCTCGATTTAGTAGCTTATGCCTGGGCAGGTTTTGGAGCATCATTTGGCCCCCTTGTTCTTTTCTCCCTTTTCTGGAAGAGAATGACCAGGAATGGTGCCTTGGCTGGAATGATTGGTGGTGGCTTAACTGTAATCATCTGGGAAAAACTAAGTGGTGGTATTTTTGAACTTTATGAAATTGTTCCAGGCTTTTTTGTTGCTACCATTTTAATAATTATCGTATCTCTTTTGGACAAGGAACCAAGCAAAGAAATACAAGATGAATTTGATTCCGTTCAATTAAGTGAAATTTAAAATATTCTATCTTAAATCAGAAAAGGAAGCCTTTTTAAAAAGGCTTCCTTTTTTTTTCTGTATTTTAGTTCTTTTAATTTAGTTCTTCTTTAGCCAGGTAGTATCCTCTTTCCAAGGCTTTTTCATTAGTTTCATAACCTCTTGAAAGCCTGATTTTAATGGCTTCTTTCATCTTATCCAAGCTGACAATATCTGTAAGTCCAGTAATGACACCAAGCATAACTATATTTGCATACATGGGGCTGGGAAACTCTTCTCTGGCTATCTGAGTTACAGGAAAGGAATAAATTTTACCCTTATCATTTTCATACTCATCAACCATTGAGGAATCTACAATTATAATCCCGTCATCTTCAATTTCATGGCCATATTTTTCAGCTGCCTTTTGGCTCATAGTTACAAAAACATCTGGAAGAGAAACCTTGGGAAAAAATATTTCTTCATCACTAATGATTACTTCTGATTTACTTGCTCCCCCTCTTGCTTCTGGTCCGTAACTTTGTGACTGGACAGCCATTTTACCATCCTGGATAGCAGCCTCGGCAAGTATTATCCCCAGGGTAATTACACCCTGGCCTCCAGAACCGGAGATTCTAAACTTTTTCATTCTATTTTATTCCCCCTTATCCTGGAGTTTTTCAACAATTGCCTGATATAAATCGTTGTAGGCAGGACGGCTTTGGTTATAAAGCTCACCAATTATATATTTTCCTTTAATTTTTTCAGGCCCAAGCTTTTCAGCAGCCTTAACATTAACTGTATGGGATTTTTGCCATTCAATCATATCGGCACCATCACCATAGCGGTTTTTTCGTCCATAAGAAACAGGACACATAGTAATAGCTTCTGTCAGAGAAAATCCTCTGTTTTTAATACCGTCTTTTATTAAAGTTACCAGTAATTTATCATGGTAAACTGTACTTCTGCCCACAAAGGTGGCCCCGGCGGCAACAGCTAATTTTGGAATATCAAAATTATTCTCCAAGTTTCCATAAGGAGAAGTTGTAGCCAAATCCCCCTGGGGTGTCATGGGAGAATACTGTCCTCCGGTCATACCGTAAATATTGTTATTAAAAAGAATAACGTTTAGGTCAATATTTCTTCTGGCAGCATGTATAAAGTGGTTTCCGCCTATAGCAGTGGCATCACCATCACCGGTTATAACAAAAACGTTGAGATCTGGTTCTGCTGTCTTTATACCTGTTGCAAAGGCTAAGGCTCTGCCGTGGGTAGTGTGGACTGTATCAAAGTTCATATAACCGGTTGATCTGGAAGAACAGCCAATACCAGATACAACAACGGTTCTGTCAAGGTCCAAATCAGATTCATTAATAGCCTGGGCTATGGTCCTTAAAACGATTCCATTGCCACAACCAGGACACCAAATATGGGGAAATTTGTTCATTCTGAACAAGTGTTGTAAATCTTTTCTCATAATAAATCTCCCCCTTTTACTTTATCTATAAGTTCCTCAGGAGTGATTATCTGACCATTGGCTTTTAAAGCCTTATCAAATTCCACATCTTTAATGACTATTCTTTCTATTTCATAAGAAAGTTGGCCATAGTTCATCTCAGTAGAAATAATTTTCTTGCAAGGCCCTTTTATTAATTCCCTTAATCTTGCTTCGGGAAAAGGCCAGATTGTTTTAGGGATAAAGACTCCTGCCTTAATACCCTCTTCTCTCAGCTGCTTAACTGCTGAAATTGCCGAGCGGGCAACACTGCCATAGGCAACTAAGATGACTTCAGCATCTTCAGTTTCCACCTCTTCGTACATGATAATTTCATCAAGATGATCATCAAATTTAGTCATGATACGATTGAGCAGCTTTTCAACTTCCTTAGTGCTGTTACTGGGAAATCCAGTGGCATCATGGATAAGACCAGTTACGTGCCATTTATATCCTTTACCAAAATCTGCAAAATCAGGAACTTTAGAACCTTCCTCAACTTCATAAGGCAAATATTGGCCAGGTTCTTTTGTAGTTCTTTTCCTGTTTATAATTTCAAGTTCTTCCTTCTCAGGAATAATTATTCTTTCCCTCATATGGCCAGTTACTTCGTCAAGAAGAAGATAAACAGGAGTTCTGAATTTTTCTGCCAGATTTACTGCTTTTACTGTCATAGAAAAACATTCAGGAACTGAAATTGGGCAGAGTGCAATAATTGGACTGTCACCATGACTGCCCCATCTGGCCTGCATAACATCCCCTTGTGCCGGCAGTGTTGGCCCGCCGGTAGATGGACCAAGCCTTTGCACGTTAACAATAACACAAGGAATTTCAGTTATTTGAGCATAACCTACATTTTCTTGTTTTAAAGAAATGCCAGGGCCTGAGCTGGCTGTCAGGGCTTTTTTGCCTGTTAATGAAGCACCAATAACAGCAGCCAAACTGGCAATTTCATCTTCCATCTGTATAAATCTGCCACCATTTACAGGAAGCATCTCAGCAAGGATTTCAGCTATTTCAGTTGATGGGGTAATTGGATAGCCAGCAAAAAAATTAACACCTGCAGCAATAGCTCCTTCTGCAACAGCCCTGTTTCCTTGAATAAGTCTTGGTTTATTTGTCATTATCTTCCCTCCTGACTTCAATAGCATAGTCGGGGCAATGATCCTCACACATTGCACATTGAATACATTTTTCCGGGTGAACCAGAACAACTTCTCCTCTTTCGTTGCCCTCAATAGTCCCAGTTGGGCATAGTCTGTAACAAATACCACAGGCCTTACACCAGTCAAGATTAATAATTATTGGATCTTTTTTCACCTATAGTCCCCCCAGTGACAATTTCTTAACTCAGTCAAGTTGTCATTTATCTTGAAAAAAAATGAATCAGGCTAACAACATCTCTGCTACCTCATGGGGTACGTAAACTCCGCCTAATTCAGAGGGTGTAATGTGACCATGATAGTCGCTTCCACCAGAGTATATTGTATCATATTTTTCCGACATAGTCTTATATTTTCTAATCAGGCTGTCTCTTTTATTTCCATAATAATAGTAATAAACTTCCAGGCCTGGTTTGAACTTTTTTATGATATCTTCAACAAGATTATCGTTATTAATTAAGCCTGGGTGGGCCAAAACAGCCTTGCCCTTATTACTTTCAACGATATCAAAAGCTTCGTGAAAAGGATTCTTTTTATAATCAATATAAGAAGCTCCAAGAGGATTAAAAAAATTAAAATAAATTTCCTTGTCTTCAATATTTAGATCAGCCAGACATCTGATTAAATGACCTTTGGTTATGGCCACATTTTTTCCAGCTTTTTCTAAAACTTTTTCCCAGTCAAGTTCAATCCCTTTTTTTCGAATTCTTTCTACTGTCTCATAAGAAATTTCGCTTCTTTCCTGGCGCAATCTTTTAAGGTAAGATTCAATTTCCGGGTTTTCATGATCCAGACCATAAGCAAGAAGATGGACTTCCTGACCCTGATAATAGGTGTGCAACTCTAAACCAGGAATAATTGTTAGCTTATAATTATTCATTTCATTGATGTTTTTATAAGCTTCCATACTCTCATGATCGCTTATACTGATATATTCTAAACCATTGCACTGAGCTTTTTCAAGTACTTTTTTCAGAGAATCTGTCCCGTCAGAGTGCAATGTATGAATATGCATATCTATTGTGTTTTTCATAATACCACCTTGACAAAAAATTAGTTATATTATAATATAAAAAACATCTTATGCAAAGGGGTATAGCTCAACTGGTAGAGTAGTGGTCTCCAAAACCATTGGTTGCGGGTTCAAGTCCTGCTGCCCCTGCCAACAAAAAAAGGACAGGATAACCTGTCCTTTTTTCTTGCTCTTTTTTAATCTTCTTCTTTTTTACTA
>CAZUPR010000013.1:0-3003 GCA_964622305.1 uncultured Eubacteriales bacterium | reverse complement strand
CCAAAAACACTTTCAGCAAAGGTAAATGTTTCTTCATAGTTTGGCTCAATGGTAATCCAGACGTCACCATATTGGCCTGCTCCACCAGATTGTTTTTTATGCTTGCCCTGAGCTTTAACGCTGTTTCTGATCGTTTCTTTATAAGGAACTTTAGGAGTCTTTAATTCTACATCCAGATTATAAGTACTCTTTAGTCGGTCTTTTATAATATCAAGGTGAAGGTCTCCCATCCCCACGATAATACTTTCTTTTGTGTCTGGGTCTTTTATATATTTAAGAGAAAAATCTTCTTCCAAAATCTTTGCCAGGGCTGCGGAAATTTTATCTTCATCTCCCCTGTTTTTTGAGATAACTGCAAAACGAAGACCAGGTTCTGGAAAATCAATCCCATCTAAGAGAACTGGATCATTCTTGTAGGCCAGGGTATCGCCTGTGCCAGTATGTTGTAATTTGGATACAGCAGCTATATCTCCGGCAAATAATTCTTCCTGATTAGAGCTGTTTTTGCCCCTCATAATCATGAAGTGGTTAATTTTCTCATCTTTTTCTTTATTAGTATTGTAGATATTTTGACCAGCCTTTAAGGAACCTGACATTACCTTAATAAAGTTCAGTTTGCCGACAAAGGGGTCTGCTATACTCTTGAAGACCAGGGCTGAATTTTTTTCTGCTTCTTGTGAAAATTCAGCTGCTCCAGGAATAATTTCTGCAATATAGTCTAAAAGCAAAGCCGGACCATAGTTTTTTACAGCAGATCCTGCAAAAACCGGGAAGAGGCAGGCTTCTTTGATACCTTTTTTTAAGCCTTCCATAATTTCTTCCAGGGTCAATTCTTCACCTTCAAGATATTTCATTAAGAGTTCATCATTACATTCCGCTACGGCTTCAATAACCTGTGATTTGTGAAGTTCAATTAAATCAGCCATATCCCCTGGAACAGGAATTTCTTTAATTCCTGAGCTAAAGTCATAAGCCTTATTTTTAAGGATATCCACTAATCCTGTAAAGTTTTCTTCTTTTCCGATTGGCAGCCAGACTGGCACCAGCTTATTACCAAATTCACTTTGTAATTCTTCAAGGGTCCGGTAAAAATCTGCATTTTCTCTGTCTAGTTTATTTATAAAAACAAATCTTGGTTTTTTTAACTCTTCCGCATAATCCCATAATATTTCAGTTCTTACTTCTATTCCTGAAACTCCGGAAACCACCAGCAACATGTTATCAGAAACCCTCAAAGCTCCATTAACTTCCCCGGCAAAATCAGAGTAGCCTGGCGTGTCTATAAAGTTAAATTTATAGTTTTTCCACTCTACTGGTGCTAAAGCTGTACTTATTGTTACCCCTCTGGAAATCTCCGCAGGCAGGTAGTCTGTGGTGGTAGTACCATCATCTACTTTTCCCAGTCTGCTGATGTGATCAGCATTGAATAAGAACGCTTCTGCAAGGGAAGTTTTACCGGCCCCTGCATGGGAAACAATTCCTATATTTTTGATTTCTTCCGTCTTGTAGGTTTTCAATATAAGTTCCTCCTCTTTTTAATTTTCCTAAAAACATAATTAACTATTACACAAAAAAAACAATTTTCTAACTTAATAAAAAATTGTTTTAATTATTGCTATTTTTTTGTCTGTAATAGAGAAAAATCAGTTAAATCAATATTCAAGGGAGTTACAGAAATATAACCGTTATTAACTGCACCGGTGTCATAAGCTATATCATTTTCTGGTAAAGAAAGTACGTCTCCACCCAGCCAAAAATAATCATTACCCCATGGGTCCTGTCTTTTGATAAATTCATTATTATAAATTCTTTTTCCCAGCATGGTATCAAGGAAGCCCTTAAAAGATTCCGGATCTGAATCTGGTATATTAACATTGTAAAAAACTTTTTCCGATGTTTTTTTATTAATAATTTTTTCAGAAATCAGATGTTTTACCGCCTTCCTGGCAAGTTCATAGGAAGTAATTTGGCTGCTGTCTATAGAAAAAGCAATAGCATCAATATTATTAATGTAAGCCTCCATGGCTCCTGCAACTGTGCCTGAATAAAAAACATCAGTACCCAGATTGGCACCTCGATTGATACCAGAAAGGACCAGATCAATTTTTGTATCGATTAAAAATTGATTGGCAATTTTAACGCAATCTGCTGGGGTACCTTCTACCCCATAAGAAACCAGGGCTAAATCATAGATAGAGCTTTTATGTATTTTTATTGGTGACCTGACTGTTATGGCATGACCACAAGCACTTTTCTCTTCTGTTGGTGCTGCTACATAAACCTGACCAAAAGCAGCAGCTTCTTCTACCAATACCTTAAGGCCCTGGGAGTATAGTCCATCATCATTTGTAATAAGTATGTTCATTTTATGCTCCTGTGTCTAAAATTTTGGGAAAACAATATTGCTGACCATAAGCCAGGATAGAGTTAAAGTAATAATAAGAATTGCCAAAGCTGGCAGTGAAGACCCAATAAGCATTATTAAAGCCATAAGGCCTCCTGCAATGGTAATTGGAATCCCCAAAAAATGAGTTGTTATGTTTAAGACATTAAACCTTGCCAGCCTAAAAGCTCCGGCAGTAACATAAGCTAGAACTGCTAAGAGGCCAATTATGCCTAAGTTTTTAAGGCCAAAGGAATAAGCAAGAATAGCTGGAGCCATGCCAAAAGATATCAAATCTGAAAGTGAGTCTAACTCTTTGCCAAACTCTGATGCTACATTTAATTTTCTGGCAGCCTTACCATCAAGTCCATCCAAAAAAGCTGCCACTATAATAAAGAGGCATGATTCTCTCAGGTTACCTTCAAAAGCTGAAATAATGGCGAAAATTCCTAGCCATAAATTTCCAGCAGTTAACATATTGGGAATCATCATCTTAAGGGTTATTTTTTTCATAAAAATCTCCAAAACTCTCTATTTTTTTACTTTACTAGTTTACCTTTTTAATAAAACTTTGTCCATTTCAGGTAAAGATGTTAAAAATACTTTTCCATAATTTTTAC
>CAZUPR010000012.1:0-34578 GCA_964622305.1 uncultured Eubacteriales bacterium | reverse complement strand
TTTGACCTCAAAATTATTTCAAGGATTAAATCCAGGGTCATATCCAAATTTTCCGGAAAAGTTTTACTGCTTACCCTCATAATAGGAAGAAAATCGCCAGTTTTAATCCTGTTTAGGCAGAGAAGGTTAAAATCTATGCCACCGGTGTAGATATTCATAAGACGAGCTAATTTTTGATAATCGTAATTTTCTGTTGAAAGTCCTGTCATTAAATCATTAAGAAGATAAATATATTTTATTTTATCGGCAGGGATTCTTCTGGTGTCAAAATATAAATCCAGATATACTATTTTATTGGTAAAAACAGGATGCAGGAGAAATTCCCTATCTTCATTCTTATCAACGATCAGGGGAAAATCTTCATGTTTCCGGTTAATATCACTAACCTCTAAAAAGGGGATAGTTGCCAAATTTTCTGGGCTGTCTCCCTCTAACTGATATTTATTTAGCATTTCATTTTTATAGATTATTTTTTCTTTTTCTTCTCTGGTCAAATCTTTTTTAATATCATCTAGTTCTTTTTTTATGCTTTCATTTTTTTCTTCCTCAAGCCCTGGCGCTGGTAAAAGAAGAAAGTCAGATAAATGCTTGTTTTTTATAAAGTTTCTATGGATAAATTCTTGAAAGAAACCTTTTTCTGCCTCTTCTCTTATTTCTTTAATTTCCTGGCTAAAAGAAAGATACATAGCTGGATCCTGGCCATATAGCCAGCTGTTCATAACAGATTGAGCATAGTTGATACCCCGGTCAGCAGACAGGGGGTTTTCTCTTAATCTGAATTCTATAGAATTTATGGCTCCCGTAAGCAATTCCGGGTCAATTCCCTCTTGGGCCAGTTCCTGCAAATAGTCCATGATGATTTTTAAGAAGAGAGGAAAGTTCTTTTCTTCTGAATTTCTTGCTATAAAGGAAAAGAAAGTCTGCCTGCCAAGGGGATAGAAAAACCCGTCAGTTTCTTCAGCAATCTCAGCCTCCATGAGCCTCTTTTTTAGCTCGGACCCTGTAACATCAAAGAATATTTTCTCTAAAATCATAAGGGCAAGAATTTCTTTCTTATCAGTTATATTACTGGTTAGAAAGCTTCTGGAAAGATAGGTTTTCTTTGCCTTATCCTGGTCCTTGCTGATCCCATAAAAATCCCTTCCTTCTATGGCCCGACTAAATGTTTCCTGAACCGGTATTCTGTAATCATCTCCGGTGGCAGTATAGAATGAGAGATATTCCTGGTCCAGTTGGGCCAGAAAATCCTCAATATTAAGATCGCCATAGAAAAAGAACTGGGCATTTGAAGGATGATAATATTTCTTATGATATTCTTTGAAAGCTTCATAATTTAATTTTGGTATGTAGTCTGGGTTACCACCTGAATCCAGGCCATAGGAGTTATCTGGAAAAAGGCTTTTTTTAATCTGACTTATTAAGAGGCGATCAGGAGATGAATAGGCCCCCTTCATTTCGTTATAGACAATCCCGTTATATTTCAACTGGTCCTTATCATGATCCAGTTCAAAACGCCAGCCCTCCTGCAAAAATATTTCTTCTTTTTCTAAAATCAAGGGATTAAAAACAGCATCCAAATAGACATCAACAAGATTTTGGAAATCCTTGTCATTCATGGATGCTACTGGATACATGGTTTTATCAGCAAAGGTCATGGCATTTAAAAAGGTGCTAAGGGAGCTTTTGCGTAATTCTAAAAAGGGTGATTTTACAGGGTATTTTTTTGAGCCAGACAAAACACAATGCTCTAAAATATGAGTCAGGCCACTTTCGTCCTGGGGTGGAGTTTTAAAAGTAACTGCAAAAGTTTTGTTGTTATCATCATTCTTTAAATAGACCAGACCAGCCCCGGTCTTTTCATGTATGTAATGATAAAGCTGACTTTTTATATCAGCTATTTCTTTCACTTCTATTAATTTAAATCCAGAAAATATTTCATTTATTTCCATTTTCATCCTCCAATTCTGCCCATTCTGCCAGGAGCTGATCCAGGAGATTCTGGGCTTCTTCCATTTCTTCTGCATATTTTTCATAATGGGAAAAATCTGATACAAGTTCAGGTTTTTCCAAAATTTGGTGAATCTGGTCTATTTTTTCTTCTAAGGCTTCTATTGCAATTTCCAGCTCTCCCAGCTTTTTTTTACGCATAAAAGGATTCAGCTTCTTTTTTTGTGGATTTTTTTCTGAAGGTAAACTTTCTTCCCCCGCATCCTCTCTTTTTTTGCTTTGGTTGTCAGGCTCATCTTCTACTTTGGGAGTTTTTTGACCAAGCTCTATGCTTCGGTCAGCTAAAAGGTCTAAAAGCAGGCGATCGTGGCTGATAAAGATGATGCTCCCATCAAATTCTAAAAGAGCCTGGATGATTATTTCTTTTGAGTCCAAATCCAGGTGATTGGTGGGCTCGTCTAAAATAAGAAAATTAGGCTCCTCCAGAACTATTTTAGCAAAGACTAAACGAGATTTTTCGCCACCACTAAGGCTTTTAACCTTCTTGTCCATGTCCTCTTTATAGAAGAGGACCGAAGCTAAAATCTGCCTGGCTCCTTCCAGATTGATGTCATAATTATCAACCAGCTCTGCTAATAGAGTTTTTTCTGGATCAAGACCTTGGTGTTCCTGGTCAAAGTAAGCAATTTTAAGACCTGTGCCCCACTTAATTTCCCCGCTGTCCTGGCTCTCTTTAAGGATTGTTTTTATCAGACTGCTCTTGCCTGAACCGTTTGGGCCTTTTATTGCCAGAGCCTCTCCTCTTTTGAGTTCCAGATTGAAATCTTTTATTTTAAGACCCGGATGGATCTCTTTATTGAGGCTTTTTATTGTCAAAACATCTTTTCCAGAATGTGGAGCTTCTTTAAAAGATAATTTTATAGATCTTGCCTGGAAGATATCATTAAGCAGCTCTTTTCTTTCCAGTTGTTTCTGCCTGCCCCTGGCTTGTTTTGACTTTATACCAGCCTTATACCTTCTTATGTAATCTTCTAAAGATTTAATTTCTTTGGCCTGTTTTTCAAAAGCTTTTTTATCTGCCTTCTCCTGCTCCCTTTTTAGAAAGACATAAGATGAAAAATTTCCGGGCCAGGATCTGATTTGTTTATTATTAATTTCTAAAACCCGGCTGACGAAATTATCTAAAAAGTAAGAGTCATGAGAGATAACCAGAACTGTTCCCGGCCAGGCTGCCAAATAATTTTCCAGCCATTCAATCCCAGATAAGTCCAGATGGTTAGTAGGCTCATCAAGAAGGAGAATATCAGGCTCATTTACTAACAATCTGGCCAAACTAGCCCGTCTTTTTTCGCCGCCGCTTAAAGTGGAGAAGTCTTTATCTAAATCCTGGCCTGGAAAACCCAAACCATTTAAAATTTGTCTGCTTTTGGATTCGATACTGTAGCCATTTTCTAAATCATATTTTTCCTGCAGGCTTCCATAGGAAAGTAAGAGATCTTCCAGTTGGGCCTGGGGCGCAGAGGATATTTTATTCTCCAAGTTGGCCAGCTGGTCCCGCATTTGCAGGATCTCTGTAAAGCTGCTTAAAACATATTCAAAAACAGTTCTCTCTTCAAGCTCAGAAAACACCTGCTCTGAGTAACCCAGGCTCCGGCCTGAGCTTATAAATATTTGTCCTGAGTCAGCCTTTTCTTCCCCCATAATCAACTTCATTATAGTAGTTTTACCTGCTCCATTAGGCCCAAGAAGAGCAACTTTTTCACCAGTTTCAAGGCTGAAAGAAATCTGATCCAAAATTAACTGGTCTGAATAATATTTACTTATTTTGTTAAATTGAAAGTCAGACATTAACTCACCTGTATTTATTTCTTCTATGTAATGTGTATTCTTATATCTTATACCAAAGTAGAGTAATTGTGTGCTAAAATATTTAATAATTACCTTGTTTTACACTAAGGAGGAGAAAAATGAAAGAATTAGCTTTGCTTAATGGTAAAATTGTCGATCTTAATCAGCCTTTAATTTCTATGCAGGACCGGGCCTACCATTTTGGTGACGGGATTTATGAGGTGACCAGCTTTTTTTCTGGCAAACTTTTTATGCTTGAGGAACACCTGGACAGACTTTTTTCCAGTGCTGAAAAACTAAAAATTACAATCCCCTACTCAAGGGAAGAACTCCGCGGCTTTCACAAGCTTCTGATTGATGAGTCTAAAATTCAGGATGGCAGTATTTACCTGCAATTAAGCAGGGGAGTTGCACCCAGAAAACACTACTTTCCAGATGATCTAGAGGCAGTTTTAACCATGATTGTCCGCCCTAAAGCAGAAAAGAGTGAATATGATGCAGAAAATGGAATTCATGCCCTCTTAGTCGAAGATGTCCGCTGGCTCAGATGCGATATTAAGAGCCTAAATCTTTTAGGCAATGTGCTGGCCAAAGAAGCTGCCAGGGAGGCTGGCATGGCAGAAGCAATTCAACACAGAAATGGTCTTATAACTGAAGGATCCAGCTCTAACTTTTTTGTTATCAAAGATGGCATCCTTTACACCCATCCAGCCAATAATCTTATTTTATCAGGCATAACCAGGCTGGGCCTTTTAAATCTATGTAAAGAAAATGGCATAAAAGTTGTTGAAGAAGCCTTTGACCTGGAATTTTTATCCCAGATTGATGAAGCCTTTGTAACAGCTACCACCATTGAACTAGTTCCCGTTATAGCAATTGATCACAAGCCTGTGGGTCAGGGTACAAAGGGTCCAATAACAAGAAAACTGCAAGGGCTTTTTAAAGAAAAAATTATTTCTTCCCTTGCAGGTGATCAGTAAATTTAGTGTAGATTAAGATAATACTTACAAATACTACTATATAGGCAAATAAAGCTCCCAGATTATAGGAGATTACCTGAGCTAAGGTCAGCAAATAAATTAAGCTTCTTAAAGTATTGGATAGCAAGTCATAGGACTCACTTTTTATGCCCAGGGCCTTGAAAAATTTTCTGGACGCCTTGCCAGAAGTGGTATCCTCAAGGTGTACTGAAAAAAGAGTCATGGTCAGAAGAAAACCAAAAGACCAAACTAAAGACCAGCTGCCGGCAACTATGTTTTTGTAAATAAGCACCAGCTCAAGACCGGCTGTTAAAACAAATGAAAATAATAGCATCTTTTCTCCTTAAAGTCCTAACTTGAATTAAACCCCCATACAGTATATAATCAAGACTATAAAACAAAGGAGGTTCCTTTATGAAAATCACAAAAGATATGAGCATTACAGAAATAGTTCAAAAATATCCGCAAACTATTGATGTCTTTTTCAGTTTTGGAATGGGTTGCATTGGTTGCGCCGCTGCCAGCTTTGAAGATGTCGAGCAGGGTGCAATGGTACATGGTATCGATATCGATGAAATCATTAAAAAACTAAATGAAGCTATAGCTTAAATAACCTTTGAAAAATCCTCTGAGCCAGAGGATTTTTTTTATTCTTTAAGGCTTAGTATTCTTCTTTCAAAGTAGTCTCGGTTAAGATTAATGTGATCAAAAACCTCAGCAACCAACTCACTTTCAGTAACCTTCATATCCAGCATTTTCTTGGAATAATGATTGGCTATATGGATTATCTTTATCAGTTCCTTATTGAGTATTTCTGGGTTTAAAGGATCATGATGATAAAGTGCTGCCTCAGGTATTTCCTCTCTAAGGCCCCATAACTTCATAAAATAGTAGCCAATTTCTTCGTGGGAAATGCCAAATTTTTCCCTTTCAAGCAAGCCAATTTCATCATCCTCATTATGCTTATAAATATCGCAGACATCTAAATAAGAATTGTTATAATTGTTTATTAAAACAACCTTACCTATATCATGGAAAAGGCCAACAGACCTTAAATCTTCATCAAGTTTCTTATCTAAAAGGTCATAAATCAAGAGCATTATCTTATTTGTCAGTTCTGCATGATGCCAGAGGGCAGTAATATAATTGCTTTTTACATTTTCAAAAATAGATTGAAAAAGAACTATATCTTTTATGTTGTTAAAGCCTAAATAAACCAGTGCCTTTTGAATAGAGGCTGTCCTTATATTGAAGTAGGCTGAGTTTACAACCTGGATTACCTTTGCAGAAATAGAGTGATCTTTTTCTATAAGGATGGCCAGTTCTTCCATGTCCTTATCAGCATCAATGGCTTCGGAAATTTTATAATAAATATCAGGTATCGTAGGCAAGGATTCAACGGCATTAATTGCCTCTAGAATACCCCTCTCTCTTACCTGCTTATAAAGCTCTGTATAATAATTGATAGTGTTGATGAGTTCAGTGCTGCTCCAGGGTTTAATAATATAGGTTGAGGCAAGATTTCTTGAGAGAGCTCTTAAGATTTTTTTCTCGTCAACATGACCTATCAATGCGATTCTAAGAACTGATGGCGATGAATTTTTTATTGTCTCCAGAATTTCGTAGCCGGACACTACAGGCATTTTAAGATCAACGATAGCAATATTTACTCTTTCATTCTGCAAAATTGCATAGGCAGCATCCGCGCTATCAGCAAAATGAAGAATATAGTTTGTATTGCTAAGGACTCTTTTAAAGGCATAAAGTATCCTTTTATCATCATCTACGAATAAGATAGATATTTTTTCTATCATCTCTCTCACACCCTTTTACTATTTTTGTAAAAATTTATGCATTACCTTGCCTAGTCTTTCAATACCTTCTGCCAGTCTTTCCTTGTCCATATTGGAAAAATTAAGTCTAATTGTGTTTTCCTGCCCCTGGTTAGTAAAAAAGGAAGCACCAGGCACAAAGGCAACATTTTCCTTAAGAGCCTCCTCCAGGAGATCTTTTGCATTCTTGCCTTCCGGCAGAGAAATCCAGAAGAAGAGCCCACCCTCAGGAATGTTATAAGTTATCTGATCGGGGAAAAACTCCTTCATCTTTTCAAAAACTAAATCTCTTTTGTCTTTATAGCTCTTCAGAATCCTTTGAATATGAAGTTCTATATCACAATCTTCCAGATATTGATCAATATATCTCTGACTTAGTGATGAGCTGCTTAAGTCCACTCCTGGTTTTAAACTAAGGAAGTGTTTTAAGATTTCTGGCCTGGAAGCAATCCAGGCTACCCTGAAACCAGGACAGAAAATTTTTGAAAAAGAGCCAATATAGATTACCTTGCCCGTTTTATCAAGTGAGTAAAGAGAAGGAATTGCCTGGCCTTCGTATCTGATTTCAGAATAGGCCCCATCCTCCAGAACAGGAATATCATAATCTTTAATTGCGTCCAAAAATTCTATCCTTCTTTCCCTGCTCCAGCATCTGCTTGTAGGATTCTGAAAGTCAGGGATCAAATAAATCAATTTAATTCTGTCAGCATATTTTGCTAATTTTTCCTTTAGATCATCTATAACCATACCCTCATTATCGGTTTCTATCTCAATATATTCAGGATAATAAGCATTAAAAGCATTTATGGCACCTAAGTAGGATGGTTTTTCGCAAAGGACAATATCTCCCTCATCTAAAAAGACCATACCAGACATATCAAGTGCCTGCTGGGATCCTGAAGTTATAATTATATTTTCCTTGATGATGCTAACATCCATTTTCTTTCTCATTCTTGCAGCAATTTTCTCTCTGAGTGGACCATAGCCACTGGTAGATGAGTATTGCAGGGCACAACGGTTTTCTTCATTCAAAACTTTTTCTGAGATAAGCCTCAGCTCATCAAGTGGGAATAATTCTGGAGCTGGAAATCCGCCGGCAAAAGATATGACATCTGGCCTGTCAGCCAGCTGCATCAAATCCAGCAAATCATTATTTTTTACTTTTGTAATCCTCTTAGAGTATCTCATTTCTAGCTCCCTTCTCCGCTTTATTTTTATTTTTTTAAAAACTCACCCAGACGGGTGTTTCTTTTACTTATTTTATTGTTTTTAATGGCCAAAAAGAGGGCCTTTTTAGTCCCAACCAAAACCATAATTTCCTTGGCCCTGGTTACACAAGTGTAAAGAAGGTTCCTTTGCAACATCATATAGTGCTGAGTGGTTAAAGGAGCCACTACTATCCTATACTCACTGCCCTGGCTCTTATGAACTGTTGTGGCATAGGCAAGAACTAATTCGTCCATCTCGTCAAGTTCATAGCTTATATGCATATTATCAAAAAAAACTCTGATAATTTTCTCTTCTTGATTAATGTGACTAATGACACCTATATCACCATTAAAAACGCCCTTGTCATAATTGTTTTTTATCTGCATGACCTTGTCACCCAAATAATAGGATCTGCCGGCATATTCAAGGCCCCGGGTATTTTTATTTAAACTTTTTTGCAGGACTGTATTTAAATTCATGGCCCCTGTATTACCACGCTGCATGGGGGTCAGGACCTGAATATCATTAATGGGATCAACCTTATAATATCGGGGCAATCTCTTGGTGCAAAGTTCGCTTATGACTGCCAGGACTTTTTCCGGGTCCTCTTCCTCTATGAAAAAAAAGTCACTTTGCCGGCCAGTCTTAAGCTCAGGGAAAAGTCCCTTGTTAATCCTGTGAGCATTAGAGATTATCTGACTGTCCTGGGCCTGGCGGAAAATTCTTTCAAGTTTGACCACATCAACCCTGCCCGATGAAATAATGTCCTTAAGAACATTTCCTGCCCCAACTGATGGCAGCTGATCCACATCCCCTACCAAAAAGACCTTCATATGCAGAGGCAGGGCCTTTAGGAGATTATGCATAAGCAAAAGGTCAATCATGGACGATTCATCGATAATGAGAACATCTCCCTCAAGTGGGTTCTCAGAGTTCTTCTTATAGCCCTCACCAGGCTTATACTCTAAAAGCCTGTGAATAGTTTTAGCTTCCATCCGGCTTGCTTCAGACAATCTTTTAGCTGCCCTTCCGGTTGGGGCGGCCAGAATTACCCTTGCATTCATAGCCTCAAAAACTTTAATCATCCCAAGTGTCGTGGTGGTTTTGCCTGTACCAGGCCCCCCCGTTAGAACCATAAATTTTGCCTGGGCGGCTTTTTTTATAGCATCCTTTTGAATATCATCATAGATGATTTTCTCTTCTTTTTCCAAGCGGGCAATTACCGCATCGGTATCAGAAAAAGTCAAAACAGAAGGTGCATTAATTACTTCTTTTATCCTTTTAGAAAGAGCAATTTCACTATAGAGCATGGCTGGTATGTAGACACAGGACTGATCCATAATAAGGCTTTCATCTTTGATAGCCCTGTCCAGATGCTCTTCAATACTTGCCTGGTCTGTTTCTAAAAGTTTTAGACTTTCTTCAATCAATTCATCTTTAGTCAAATAACAATGACCCAAATTTGTTGCTTCATTTAAAATGTGCAGGAAGCCAGACTGGCAGCGGGCGTATGAATAAGCTTCAAAGCCCATATTGCCTGCAATCTTATCAGCTGATTTAAAACCAATGCCCCATATATCCTCGGCTAATCTATAGGGATTCTCTTTTAGAAGCTTTACACTTTTCTTACCATATCTTTTAAAAATCTTAACGGCAAAGGTTGTCGAAACCCCATGGGACTGAAGGAAAATCATAACATTTTTTATTTCCTTCTGTTCATCCCAGCCCCTGATAATCATTTCCAGCCTTTTTTTGCCTATACCTTCTATCTGAAAAAGGCGTTTGGGATCTTTTTCGATTATGTCAATCGTATCCATGCCAAATTCTTTGATAATTTTTTTTGCATATACTGGACCAATTCCCTTAATCAAGCCGCTGCCTAAATATTTTTCTATACCTGTTAGGGTTGAAGGCAATTCTTCTTTGTAGGATTCAACAAGGAATTGCCGGCCAAATTTGGGGTCATTCTTCCAGTTTCCTTTTAAAATGAGCTGGGTGCCCGGATTTATAGAAGCCAAACTGCCAACAACTGTTATCAGTTCTGCCTCATTTTCTACTTTAAGCCTGAGAACAGAAAAACCATTTTCAGAATTTGAGTAGGTAATCCTTTCCACTATTCCTTTTAAGTTATCCATTTTTATTCCTCATTTTTCTTTTTAAAAAAGACTTCCAAATCTTCTATCTTCATGGGGAGAGCAAAATAGAAACCCTGTAATTTATTAATACCAAGCTGACTTAAAAGATCAGCACTTTCCAGATCTTCCACTCCTTCAGCAACTAAATCTATACCAAGAGACTGCCCCAGGGTACTTATAGTTTTTATTATTTCTAAATCCCTTGGATTTTTCATCATGTTAATTACAAAAGATTTATCAATTTTTAATTGGTCAGCAGAAAGCTGATTAACATAGAGGAAGGAAGAATAGCCTGTGCCAAAATCATCAATAGAAATATGGATACCTTTTTCTTTTAATTCCAAAAGTTTGGCTTCCTGCCGGCCAAAATCATAAAGAGCTATATCTTCTGTTATCTCCAGCCAGACTCTCTTAGGATTAAATTTATGGTTGCTAACTGTGTTACATATATCACTGACAAAACACTCTTTATTCATGTGGACTGGTGATATATTTATGTGAATATCAAATTTGCCATAACCCATGGTCTCTAACTTGTGCATATCTTTAAGGGCTCTGTCTATAACAAAAACTGTAATTTGATCAATAATACCCATTTCCTCAGCTAAGGGTATAAAATCCAAAGGAGAAATAAGCCCTCTTTCCGGGTGCTGATATCTTAAAAGAGCCTCCAAGCAAAGAAACTTTTTGGCCTTAACATTATAGATTGGCTGGTAATAAACTTGTAAGTGGCCTTTTTCCAAGGCCTCAAAAAGATCATTTTCCAGGTTTTTCACATCGGCCAGGCCCTGAATAAGGCTTTCTTTGTTGCTTACTACGAAATAATCAAGTTTCTCTTTTTTGGCCATGCTTCTGGCATTACTGGCAACAGACATTTGATAGTCCAGGTTACTGTAACAGACATCACAAAAAGTTCCACCAGCAACCAGACGAAGGAAAATATTACTGCCCTTGTGTAAATAGGGGGTATTAAGATGCTTTAATAAGATTTGAACCTCATCCTCTAATTTTTCCCTACTCTCTATATTTTTATAAAAAAGCAGGAATTCATCTCCGGAAAACCTGGAAAGGAAAAGAAGACTGGGAAACCTCTTCTGAAAGTTTTTAAGTCTGTTGGCTACCTGGATAATAAGCTGGTCGCCAGCGTCAACACCATAGGCCTCATTTATTTTTTTAAAGTCATTAATGGAGATAATAACAAAACTGTAACTCCAGTGGTCAGCATCTTTTACTTTAATTGACTGGGAAAACCAGTATTTAAATTGTTCATAGTTGGGCAAGTTTGTTAAGGCATCAAAGAAGGTCAGGGTCCTTATCCGGTCCATTAATATATTAAAACTATCAGCAGCCTGACCAATCTCGTCGTCGGTAAGTTTTTGGGCCCTGGCATAAAAATCGCCATTTTTGGCCTCGTCCATAGCATTTTTTAAGGAAATCAAGGGGTCTGTTATTTTTTTAATTCCTAAAAAAGTCAAAAGCAGCAAGGCTACTAAAAAGAGCATAAGAATATGAAAAATTATGAGTAAAAGTCGGTCTATACCTCCGTAAAGAGTCTCATCATCAATTTTGCTGATTAAGTAAGAGTCGCTAATTTTAGAAAGTTTACTGTAGAAATAATTCTCTTTGCCCAGGGTGAATTTGCCGGCATCAGAAGTAATCTTGGAAAAATCAAAATCTGTATCTTGCATGATAAAACTTTCATCAAGAGCAACTATAATTTTGCCATCACTGGCAACAAAATTATAGTCCTTTGGTTTTTCAAAGGAGGCCAGAAAATCCCTGGATAATTCATTTAAATTAATGGTTCCACCAATTATTCCGTAAATTACTTCATTATGTTTAATCTTTCTGGAAACATCAATAACCGAAGTGCCAGTTCGCCTAGACAATCTGTTTTTTGAGGTTAAAATAAATTTTTCTTCCAGGAGTTCATCATATTGTTCTTGAGAAATTTTCATACTTGACACTTCTAGCTCTAAGGCAGGAAAAATATAAAGATGTCTATCGGGAGTTATCAAATAAAGACTTTCATAAACCCTTGTATTGCTTTGTAAAAATTCAAGGTCTTCTAAAATTTGCTCCTTGTAAACGAATTCAGAATCATAACGACCAGTTTGATACTTTTCATGCATCCATTCAACACGGTTAATCAGATCATCCAGGGGTCTGATTTTTTCTGTCAGATATTGATCAAAGACATTTCTTTCCGACCCAAGATTTGCCAGATATTGACTTTCCGATAACTTATAAAAATGATTTTTAGAATATTCTTGTGTAAAAAAGAGAATAAAAAGAGACATGGTAAAAAAGGACATGACAAAAAAAAGCAAAATTTTTCTTCTTATGCTATTTTGAAAATATTTCCTGTAAAAGTTCAAAAGAATCCCTGCCTCTTTAAGAATATTCTAATATTATAACATATCTTACCTGGAATAATAATAAAAAAGCCCTGATTTTTTCAACCAGGGCCCCTGTAAAACTACATATCTGAAAGTTTTTTGTAATTCTCATATTTTGCTTTTGCCTTTTCCTCAGCAAGCTGGAAAAGCTCCTCTGCCGAATCAGGGAAAGTCTTAAATAAGGAGGAGTAACGAACCTCTCCCATAAGATAATCTCTAAATTCAGCATTAGGTTCTTTGGAATCAAGAGTAAAAGGATTCTTACCTTCTTCTTTAAGCAGTGGGTTATAGCGCCAGAGGTGCCAATAGCCCGAATCAACAGCTTTTTTCATTCTGGTCATGCTGGTCTGCATACCTTCAGAAATTCCATGGTTAATACAAGTGGAGTAAGCAATGATTAAAGAAGGCCCTGGATAAGCCTCTGCCTCTTTTATTGCTCTGATCGTATGGTTCATGTTAGCCCCCATGGCAATTTGAGCAACATAGACATTACCATAGTTCGTAGCCATAAGCCCCAAATCTTTCTTGCCCAGTTTTTTTCCAGATGAGGCAAATTTTGCCACAGCTGCTGCCGGGGTTGACTTGGAAGCCTGACCTCCAGTATTGGAGTAAACCTCCGTATCATAAACAAAGATGTTAATATCCTGACCACTGGCAATTACATGATCCAGACCGCCGTAGCCAATATCATAAGCCCAGCCATCTCCACCAAAGACCCAGTGGGATTTCTTGGTTAAGAAGTCGCTTCTTTCAAGCACTTCTTTGGCCAGAGCCTTGTCTTCCTTAGCTAGAAGCTCAATTAATCCTGGAGTTAACTGACTGGTTTTCTCGCCATCAGCAAAATTATCCAACCATTCCTGGCCAGCTTCCTTAAGCTCAGCTGAGACATCTTCTTTGATAAGCTCTTGCATCTTCATCTGCAAGTTTTCTCTTATCTTGTCATTTGCCAAAAGAATTCCCAGACCAAACTCAGCATTATCTTCAAAGAGGGAGTTTGACCAGGCTGGTCCTTTACCCTCACAGTTAGTTGTAAAGACTGAACTTGGGTAAGCTGCTCCCCAGATAGAACTACAGCCTGTAGCATTGGCAATAGTCATTCTCTCACCAAAGAGCTGAGTTACTAATTTTACATAAGGAGTTTCCCCACAGCCTGCGCAGGCTCCGGAAAACTCTACCAGAGGTTGATTAAACTGCGAACCTTTGATGGAGTCTTTTTTCATAAGATCATCTTTAATACTTATTTCCTTTATTGCATAGTTCCAATTTGGAACCTGAAGATCTGTCTGGCTTTCAATTGGTTTGGCCTGCAGGGCTTTAGTAGGAGCCGGGCAAACTTCAACACAGCTGAGGCAACCGGTACAGTCTAGGGTGCTAACCTGGATTTTATATTCCAAACCTTCCAATTGCTTGCCCATGGCCTTGATTGTATTAAAGCCTTCTGGTGCATTTTTCTTTTCTTCCTCATTAAGAAGGAAAGGTCTGATAGATGCGTGCGGACAAACAAAAGAACATTGGGTACATTGGATACAGTTGTCTGCTATCCACTCTGGCACATAGAGGGCAATGCTCCTCTTTTCATAAGCTGATGTTCCTGGAGGCATAGTGCCATCTTCCCTGCCCACAAAAGCAGAAACAGGCAGTTTGTCACCCTGGAGGGCATTAACCTTATCAGCTATATCACGAATAAATTCTGGCTTATCCTTGCCAGCCTGGTCATCTGCATCCTGAGCCTGGGCCCATTCCTCTGGAATCTCAACCTTAATCAGGTGGGCGATAGACTGATCGACAGCATTGTGGTTCATTTCCACTACCTTCTCGCCCTTGTTGCCATAACTTGCCACGATAGCATCTTTTAAATAGCCTATTGACTCTTCAAGTGGCAGCACATCAGCCAACTTAAAGAAAACTGTCTGCATAATCATGTTGATTCTATTGCCCAAGCCAACCTTACGAGCAATTTCAGCAGCATTAATAATATAAAACTGAAGGTTTTTCTCAGCTAACTGTCTTTTGGCCCTGGCAGGAATTTTTTCTTCCAGCTCTTCAAGAGACCAGGTAGTATTAAGAACAAAGACTCCGCCTTCAACCAGATCATCTAAAGTGTCATATTTCCAGAGATAGGAATGGTTGTGCACTCCCACATAATCTGCCTTGCTGATCATATAAGAAGATTTAATTGGTTCTTTACCAAATCTTAAGTGAGATACGGTAACACCGCCTGATTTTTTTGAGTCATAGGAAAAATATCCCTGAGCAAAAAGATCAGTGTTATCACCAATAATTTTTATAGCATCTTTATTGGCACCAACTGTTCCATCTGAACCCAGGCCCCAGAATTTACATCTTTTGGTTCCTTCAGGCTCAGTATTAATTGGCTGGCCCAAGTCAAGACTGGTCATAGTCACGTCATCAATAATTCCTACAGTGAAGGAATCTTTTGGATTCTCTAATGCCAGGTTATCAAAGACTGCCTTAACATGGTCACTGTTAAAGTCTTTTGAACCAAGGCCATAGCGGCCACCAATAATTACTGGTTGCTCTTCCTTATCATAGAAAAGTGATCTGATATCCTTGTAAAGTCCTTCCCCCAGGGATACTGGATCTTTAGACCTGTCAAGGACAGCAATTCTCTTTACACTTGCTGGCAGAGCATCAAAGAAATACTTGGCTGAAAATGGTCTGTAAAGATGGATTTTAAGAAGGCCTGTCTTGTAGCCATTTTTATTTAAATAATCGATTGTCTCTTCAATAACTGAAGTTGAAGAGCCCATAGAAATAATAATATCTTCTGCATTGGGATCTCCGTAATAAACAAAAGGAGCATACTTTCTGCCAGTAATTTTGCTTATTTCCTGCATGTATTCATTAACAATATCGGGAACTTTCTCGTAATATTTGTTGGAAGCCTCTCTGCCCTGGAAGAAAACATCAGGGTTTTGGTTACTTCCTCTGGTTACAGGATGGTCAGGATTAAGAGCCCTGTCTTTAAACTCTCTCAAGGCATCCCTGTCAACTAAGCCTGCCAGGGTGTCATAGGAAATTTCCTCAATCTTTTGGATTTCATGACTGGTACGGAAACCATCAAAGAAATGGACAAAAGGAACACGGGATTTAATGGCCGCCAGATGGGCAACTCCTGCTAAATCCATAACTTCCTGGACGCTGCCTGAAGCCAGCATGGCAAAACCAGTCTGGTTGGCTGCCATAATATCTGACTGATCACCAAAAATTGAAAGAGCATGGGTTGCCAAAGCTCTGGCACTAACATGAAAAACGCCTGGTAAAAGTTCACCGGCAATTTTATACATATTAGGTATCATAAGAAGAAGGCCCTGAGAAGCTGTATAGGTTGAACTAAGGGCTCCGGCTGCCAAAGAACCGTGAAGGGCTCCGGCCGCACCTGCTTCTGATTGCATTTCAATGACACTTACAGTTTGACCAAAGATGTTCTTTTTACCCTGGGCACTCCACTGGTCAACATGTTCGGCCATGTCTGAAGAAGGGGTAATTGGATAGATAGCGGCTACTTCAGTAAAAGCATAAGAAACATAAGCAGCTGCCGTGTTTCCATCCATAGTTTTAAAATTTATGCTCATTTGATCACTCCTCTTTTAAATTCTTTATTACAAGATTATAACCGTCAGCTCCGTAATTTAAACATTTTTTTACCCTGCTGATTGTAGCAGTAGAGGCACCACTCTCTTCGGCTATCGAATTGTAACTTAATTTGCCGTCAAGCATTTCTGCTACCTGTAATCTTTGAGCCAGTGATTTAAGCTCAGCTACTGTACAAAGATCCTCAAAAAAACGATAGCAGTCCTCTTCTGTCTCCAAGGTTAGTATAGCCTCAAAAAGCCTGTCTGTCCTTGGATCCTTCAATTTACTTTCAAATATTTTCTCTTTTTTATTATTTCCCACTTTTATCAACCCTTAAAAAAAATAGTCTATCACCTCTTACAATGATAGACTATTTAACTCTTTAGCACAACACTATACTAAAGCTTTTTGTCCTATATCTTTTCTAAATTGTGCCCCCTGGAAGTCAACTCTCTCAACCCTCTGGTAGGCATTATCGATTGCTTCTCTCAGATCTTTACCTAAAGCAGTTACCCCCAGAACCCTGCCGCCAGAGGTATAGATTTTCCCATCCTTCTGGCTGGTTCCTGCATGGAAGACAAAAGTTTTCTCTTCAAGTTTTCCCTCTTCTGGCAGGTCTTTAAAATTAATCTCCCTGCCTTTTGCGTAATCTCCGGGATAACCTTCTGCCGCCATAACAACACAAACAGCCGGATCTTCCTTCCAAATAATCTCCTGGTCGGCTAATCTGCCTTCAACCACCGCCAGCATAATGTCTACCAGGTCTGATTCCAGTCTCACTAAAACTGCCTGGGTTTCCGGATCACCAAAACGGGCATTAAACTCAAGAACCCTCACTCCATCCGGGGTTAGCATAAGGCCGGCGTAAAGAACCCCCTTATAGGGCCTGCCTTCCTTTTCCATACCGGCAATAAGGGCCTCAAAAACATGTTTATTAACAAAGGCTTCTGTTTCCTTATCATACATAGGAGCAGGGGAATAGGCGCCCATACCGCCAGTATTTGGCCCCTGGTCCTGATCAAAAATCCTCTTGTGATCCTGGGCTGAAACCATAGGATTGAAGGTTTTACCGTCTGTAAAGGCCAAAATACTAACCTCAGGACCTGTAAGAAACTCCTCAATTAAAACCCTGTCTCCAGCTGAACCAAAAGATTTTTCACCCATAATTTCTTCCAGGGCTTCTTCCGCCTCTTGTCTGGTCATACAGACAAAGACTCCCTTGCCCTGGGCCAGGCCATCTGCCTTAATAACGCAGGGAATTCCAATTTCATCTAAAAAAGCCAGGGCCTTTTCATAATTAGTAAAAACCTGATATCTGGCGGTAGGCAGGCCGTATTTTTCCATAATCATTTTGGAGAAAGCCTTACTTCCCTCTATTTCAGCTGCCAGAGCAGATGGGCCAAAAGCTTTTATACCCACTTTTTCAAGGGCATCAGTCAGTCCCAGGGTCAAGGGCAATTCTGGCCCGATAACAACTAAATCTATAGCATTTTCCTTAGCAAAATCAACGATTTTATCAGTCTCATCGACCTGCAAAGCTATGTTTTCTGCCAGCTGAGCTGTTCCGGCATTGCCAGGCGCACAGTAAATTTTCTTAACCTTTGGGCTTTGAGCAATCTTCCAGCAAAGAGTGTGCTCTCTGCCACCACTTCCAACAACTAATATTTTCAAGTAAAAATCCTCCTTAGTCTTTTTATGTCCACTTAGTGTTTAAAATGTCTTCTTCTTGTGAAAACCATAATCAGGCCATGTTCATTACATGCATCAATGGAATCCTGGTCTTTAATAGAACCACCTGGCTGAATAATCGCTTTTACACCCACCTGGGCTGCTGAATCTACAGTATCCCTAAAGGGGAAAAAGGCATCAGAGGCCAAATAAGATCCCTTGGTTTCTTCACCTGCCTGCTCATAGGCAATCTTAGCCGAGCCCACCCTATTCATCTGGCCGGCCCCAACTCCAATTGTTTTGTAGCCTTTTCCAAGGACAATAGCATTTGATTTAACACTTTTAGCGATCTTCCAGGCAAAGAGAAGTTCTTTTAAATCTTCCTCGCTTGGTTTTCTCTCTGTAACCACTTCCAGGTCAGCCATTTGTAAGTCATCGCTGTCTGCTTCCTGTAAAAGAAAACCACCGCCTACTTTTTCTATCCAGACTTCTTCCAGGGCTTCTTCATAGCCCATTTCTATAACTCTAACATTTTCTTTTTGGGCAAAAACTGCCTGGGCTTCCTGTGAAATTTCAGGTGCCACTACTGCCTCAACAAAAATTTTGCAAATTTCCTCAGCAGTCTCTTTGTCGACGGCCTTGTTAAGACCAATAATTCCGCCAAAGGCAGAAATTGGATCTGCTTCATAGGCCTTTATGTAAGCCTCTTTTTGGCTGGCAGCCAAAGCTGATCCCGATGGATTGGTATGTTTAATAACTGTTACTGCAAAACCATCCTTAAATTCTTTAACTATATTCCAGGCAGCCTCTATATCAACCAGATTGTTATAGGAAAGCTCCTTACCCTGAAGCTGTTTTGCCGAGGCAAGAGTGGCTTCTGTTTTAAAAGGAAACTTATAAAAGGCTGCTTTTTGATGTGGATTCTCACCATATCTTAAATCCTGAACCTTTTTTCCAACAAAGCTTATTTCATCAGGAAAAAGATTCCCAGTAAATTGTTCATTTAAATAGTTGCTAATAGCAGAATCATATTGAGCTGTATGGCTAAAGGCTTCCATAGCTAAAAGTCTTCTGGTTTCCAGAGAAATTTGTCCCTTAGCCTTTAGTTCAGCAATCACCTGATCATATCTTTCTGGCTTTACCACTATTGCAACCCTTTGGTGGTTTTTGGCTGAAGCTCTGATCATGGCTGGCCCGCCGATATCTATATTTTCAATAGCTTCATCAAGGCTCACGCCTTCTTTTAGGATGGTATTTACAAAGGGATATAAATTTACACAAACTAAATCGATAGGAGTAATTTGGTTATCCTTAAGCTCCTGCATATGTTCCTGGGTATCTTTAGCTAAAAGGCCTCCATGAATTTTAGGATGCAGGGTCTTTACTCTGCCCCCCAGAATCTCCGGAAATCCTGTTACCTCATCAACTGCAGTTACGGCTATACCCTGGTCCAATAAATATTGTCTGGTTCCACCTGTTGATAAAATTTCATAACCAAGGTCTGTAAGTTCTTTTGCAAACTGAGCTAAATTAGTCTTATCTGACACGCTCAATAAGGCTCTCTTCATCATCCTACCTCCTATAATTATTTACTACTTCTGAATAAACTTTATGTTCTTCTATGAGGATCCTCTCTGAGAGGCTCTCTACACTATCTCCTTCAAGAACAGGAACTACCCTCTGAGCTATGATTCTGCCTGTATCCATTCCCTCATCAACAAAATGGACTGTACAGCCAGAGTATTTAACCCCATAGTCCAAAGCTTGTTTTTGAGCATCCAGGCCCGGAAAAGATGGCAGAAGGGATGGATGAATATTGATAACATCACCGCCCCATTCTTCTAAAAAAACTGGGCTTAAAATTCTCATATAACCAGCCAGGCAAACCAGATGGCAGGATTCTTCTTTAATAATTCTTACCATCTCTTTTTCGTAATCTGCCTTGGAAGCAAAGTCGGCTGGCCTTACCAGGCGGGCAGGCAGGCCCTCATCTTTGGCCCTTTGGAGGGCCAGGGCCCCCTCTTTGTCGGAAATCAGAAGGCCCACTTCAAATTTTGCCCCCTCTTCCCGGCTGTTTTCCAGGAGGGCGACAAAATTTGAACCCCTGCCCGAAGCCAGAATGGCAAGCTTTGTTTTCATCTGCAACACCCACTTTTAATATTCTATTTCAGTTTTATCTCCTGCTGCTATCTTGCCTATTCTGTAGATATCTTCACCCAGTTCCCTGCAAGCTTTTTCTATCTTTTCAGCTTCTTCTGAACTGGCAATAATGACCATTCCAATTCCCATATTAAATACCCGGTACATTTCTTCATCTTCAACTGAACCAATCTGCTGAATAAAATCAAAAATTGCTGGTTTTGGGAAAGTTTTTGCATCAACATGAGCTGCCAGGCCTTCTGGCAGAACCCGTGGAATATTTTCAATAATCCCTCCACCAGTAATGTGAGCCAGACCTTTAATTTCTGCCTTCTCAATAAGATTAAGAATAGTTTTGACATAAATTCTGGTTGGCTCTAAAAGCAGAGCACCCAGAGATTTTCCGGCAGCCTCAAGATAAGAGTCAACCTGCAGAACGCCTCTTTCAAAAAGTACCTTACGGGCCAGGGAAAAGCCATTGCTGTGCAAGCCGGAAGATGGAAGACCCAGAATCAGATCGCCTTCTTTAATATCCCTGCCATTTATAATTTTTTTCTTGTCAACTATGCCAACCGCAAAGCCGGCCACATCATACTCGCCCTCTTGATAAAAACCAGGCATCTCAGCTGTTTCTCCACCAATAAGAGCACAGCCAGCAGCCTTACAACCCTCTGCAACACCTTTAACAACCTGGGCCACCTGATTTGGTTCTAATTTACCTACTGCCAGATAATCCAGAAAGAAAAGGGGCTCTGCTCCGGTAACAATAATATCGTTCACACACATGGCTACGGCATCTATACCAATTGTGTCATGTTTATTCATGGAAAATGCCAGTTTTAGCTTTGTACCTACCCCATCTGTACCAGATACTAAAACAGGTTCTTCATACTTATCCTTATCCAGGGCAAAAAGACCGCCAAAACCTCCTAAATCAGTCAAAACTTCTTTTCTAAAGGTGGCTTTTACATAAGGTTTTATTTTTTCAACACTTTCGTTGCCCTTATCAATACTGACTCCAGCTGCTTCATAAGTTAGTTTTTCATTTTGCATCTTGTCACCCTCTTTTATATTTTATAATCATTTATTTCTATTGGGTAATTCCCTGTAAAGCAGGCATCACAAAAACCTTCTTCACTGTTAAGAGCCTTGCAAAGACCCTCTACTGAAAGATAATGAAGGGAGTCTGCTTTAATATATTCCTCTATTTCCTTAATAGTCCGGCCAGTGGCAACCAGCTGATCCTCATCTGCTGTATCAATACCATAAAAGCATGGTTTGGTAACAGGTGGAGATGTAACCAGCATGTGAACCTCTTTTGCCCCTGCCTGCCTTACCATTTCAATGATTTTTTTACTGGTTGTTCCCCTCACAATCGAATCGTCAACCAGAGCCACCCTTTTTCCATTTATAATTTCCCTGATAGGGTTTAATTTCAATTTTACGCCAATTTCCCTTAGTTGCTGGGTGGGGTTAATAAAGGTTCTGCCTGCATAGCGGTTTTTCAAAAGACCAAAAGCAAAAGGCAAACCAGTTCTTTCTGCATAGCCGATGCCGGCAACAGTTCCAGAATCTGGGACTGGAATAATAACATCAACATCAATCTTGTATTCATCTGCCAGGGCCTCACCCATTTTTTTACGAGCAACGTTAACATTTATTCCGTCGATAGTACTGTCTGGGCGGGCAAAATAAATATATTCAAAAATACAAAGAGCCTTTTTATTGGCAGGGAAAATCCTCTTGGACTTAAGGCCGCTTTTATCGATAATAATAATTTCACCCGGCTCAACATCACGGTAAAAACTAGCTCCTACTGTGTCTAAAGCACAGGATTCTGAGGCAAGGACATAGCCTTTTTTGCCAAGTTTGCCAATACAAAGAGGACGGTTGCCATAGGGATCCCGGATTCCTATAAGTTTATCCTTATTCATAATAACCATGGCATAAGATCCTTTAAGGTCTATCATTACCTTCATAAGAGAGTCGACAATGTCAGTCTGCCCATATCTGGCTATTAAATTTATAATTAACTCAGTATCAACTGAAGACTGAAAAACCGAACCACTGTTGGCCAGGTTTTCTCTTAATTGCTTTGAGTTTGTAATAGAGCCATTGTTTGCCAAGGCAATTTCACCGGCTAAATAAGTGGCTAAAATTGGCTGGGCACCCTGGGCGTCTTCATCTGAATCGGACCCTTCTGTCAAATATCTTACGTGGCCTATGCCACAATGACCCTTAAGCTTATTTATATCCTCCGGGCTAAAAGCCTCGGTAACCAGGCCCATATCCTTATGCAGGCGAATTTTTTTGCCGTCTGAAACAGCTATCCCGGCACTTTCCTGGCCCCTGTGCTGAAGTGCAAAAAGACCATAATAAAGCTCCTGAGCTATATATCCACTTTCATCAAAAATTCCAATAACGCCACATTCTTCTTCCATTTTATCTTTCTTATAAAAATCCACCTTGTTTGCCTCCTGTTAAAAAATAAAGCCGGGTCTTTAAAAATAAAATACCCGGATATTTTTACATAATTATATTATTAACCTTAAGTGATTTTTCTAAAACTTCCTCAGCCATTTTTTCTTTGTAGGCAAGGAGTTTCTTTTCGATTTCTTGGTCAGAGAGAGCCAGCATTTGTAAAGCCAAAAGGCCTGCATTTTTTGCCCCATTAATAGCAACAGCAGCTACGGGAACCCCCGATGGCATTTGAACAATTGAATAAAGAGCATCCTGCCCTCTTAGGGGGGTTGCATCAATTGGAACGCCTATTACAGGCAGGGTTGTTACAGCTGCAAGAACTCCAGCCAAATGAGCTGCAGCACCTGCACCGGCAATAATAACCTTTATTCCTCTTTCTCTGGCACTTTCAGCATATTCCAGAGCACGATAGGGTGTCCTGTGAGCTGATGCTACAATAACTTCGGCCCTGACTCCAAATTCCTTTAAAACTTCATAGGCCTTTTCCATAATTGGAAGATCGCTGTCACTTCCCATGACAATAGCTACTTGTGCTTGCAATACGTCACCCTCCTATATAAATCTTATAGACAAATATTAACATAGAATAAATATCTTAGTCAATGAAAAACGAACCATTAAAAGTTTATTTGCCAACATACTTTCTTCTTCTTCTCTAAATCCGAACAATTATTTTATTTCTTATCTGATTGTTCGTTTTGTGCCAAAAAAAAGAGAGCTGTCAGGTAGACAACTCTCCAAGATATTTCATATTATTTTAATCTTGTATTCTAACTTTATATACTATGCTGAGACTAATCTGAATTGCAATGGTAAAAAGTGGCGGCAACAATCAGAACAGCAATATTTATCTTCTCTGATTTTGGCTCAAAAATTAAGAGATAAAAAAGTAGGGGCAGTAGCTTCATGATTTCTTCAACCACTGGCGCTATCTGAGTTGTGGCATTAATTAAATCAGCAACTTGTTTTTCACTTTTTTTCATAACAAGAGCAGCCTCAGCCTAGCGCATGTTTTCAAAATAGACCAAATACAAGGGCTCTCGGTAATTGGGGTTTAGCTCTTCCATGCATTGTCTAAGAAGCCGGTCACGCTCTTCAGTCTGGACAAGATCTTCTATGAGTGCTTTACTCTCAGGCTCCTGTCCTAAATCCTCAAAACAGAAGCATGGATTTCTGCGTTTTTTTGCAAGAAAGCGCAGACTGTTGCCATATTGCTCCATGAGGCTAACCAAACCATTTTCATCTCCTTGAAGATAGTTTTGCCATAAAAGTTCATCACTTAACATAAGCTATCTTCACCACCTCTCAGGTAGCCGTCATTACTTTAAAACATACCATAGATATTTGTTCTTTTTCAATTAAATACCCATAAAAATAGCGGACATAATAAAATGTCCGCATAATCATGAAAAATATTCTTATATGTCCCTTTTTTAGTATCGTCTCTATCTTTCTTCTCTGAAATAGGGCACACTCAGGGCTCCTGGAGGAGCATTTTTTTTTGATTTTCTAAAAGAGATACTCACTAAGACAATAATAGTAACCAAATAAGGCAGCATATTAATAAAATACTGGTTAACTACAAATTCTGATCCCTGAATTCTAAAACCAATAATATCAAGACCGCCAAAAAGATAGGAGCCAAAAAGAGCCTTGATAGGATTCCAGGTGGCGAATATAACCAGAGCTACCGCAATCCAGCCCCTGCCCGCCGTAATATTTTCCTGCCAAGTGGGAACATAGACTAAAGAAAGATAGGCTCCACCCAGGCCACAAAGGGCACCACCTAAAAGAATGTGGACATATTTATAGAGAGAAACGCTGATAGAAGCAACATCAGCTGCAGCAGGATTCTCGCCAACAGCAGTTAAGTTTAAACCAAAAGATGTCTTGTAAAGATAAATCCCTAAAATTATGGCCAAAAAATAGCCTAAATAAACAAAGAGATCTTGTTTAAAAAGAACCGGGCCCACTATAGGAAGTTTACTTAAAAGCGGTACTTCTGTTGGGCTAAAAAAATCTCTGATTGGAGCTGGCATCTTTTCACCGACTAAAGATTTGCCAATAAATCCAGAAAATCCTGTCCCAAAAATAGTCAGGGTCAAGCCCGAAACAACTTGATTAGCCCTTAAGGTCACTGTTAAAAAGGCATAGATCAAAGCTCCGGAAGCACCTGCAAGACAGGCTGCCAAAAGAGCCAGAAAAGGACTTTGGGTTTTTAAGCCCACTAAAAATCCCATAACTGCTCCCATGAGCATCATGCCTTCCACACCCAGGTTAAGGTTTCCAGCTTTTTCAGTTATTATTTCCCCTAAGGTTGCAAAAAGCAAGGGAGTGCCTGCAACTATTGCAGCTGCAAAAAATGAAGCTGTAAAAATCATGACCATACCTCTTTTAGTTTATTTTCTAAAGGAAATTTTATATCTTATAAAAAACTCACTGCCTAAAACAAAGAAGAGAATCAAGGATTGTAAGATTGTAGATGCCGCATCTGGAATGCCAAAGGCAATCTGGATAAAAGATGCACCCTGAACCAGGGCTGCAAAAAGAAAAGAAACCACAAGAATCAAGGGAACCTTTAAGTTTGAAAGCCAGCTGGTGATAATTGCTGTAAAACCAACTCCTGCTGTTATCTGAACGTTAAGGTTACCACTTACTCCAGTAGCCTGAACAAAACCTGTAAGTCCACAAAGGGCACCACTAAGAATTACAGCCATAATAATAGTTTTAGAAACATTAATACCTGCGTAATTGGCAGTGTTTTCACTCTCACCTAAAACGGCTATTTCATATCCCATTTTACTGTAGTTCATAAAGAAATACATTATTACTAAAAGAACCAGGGCTATCAGCCAGCCCATATGAATGCCAAATATTTTTGGCAGGAGGGCATTTTCTTTAAATGAGGCTATTTTAGCAAAACCTTTAGCTGCTGGGTCCTTCCAGACAGAAAACTGCAAATAGGTAATCCACTTAAGAGCTATATAGTTCATCATTAAAGTAATAATAGTTTCATTAGTCCGCCATTTTGCTCTAAAAAAGCCAGGAATCAGGGCCCAAAGACCTCCACCCACCATGGCTGCCAGCATCATTAGAAAAAGCATGAGTGGTCTTGAAAGGTCTGGGAAAATCCTATAAGTCAGGGTGGCCATATAGGCTCCCATAAGAATTTGTCCTTCTCCACCGATATTCCAAAATTTCATTTTAAAGGCCACACTTATGCCCAGTGATGTAATAACCAGGGGAATAGTCTTTATAATAGTAGATTTTAATCTGTTAGAATTGCCCAGGGCACCATCAAACATCCCCGTAAAAACTTCCAGGGGATTATGGTTTAAAATCAAAATAAAGATTCCTGAAGTAATCAAAGCAAGCACTATTGATAAAAACCTTATTTTTAATTCTTCTCTTCTGCTTACCTCTGACTTTTTAATAATCCTCATTTTTTCTCTCCAAGCATCATAAGACCTAATTCTTCCTTGGTGGTTTCTCGGGCATCAACGATACCCATAACTTCGCCATTGTTTAAAACCATAATTCTGTCACTTAATTCTATCAGAGCATCCAAATCCTCACCTATGTAAAGAATGGCTACTCCCTTTTTCTTTTCCTGATTTAGTAAATCATAAATTTTGTAACAGGTATTTATATCAAGGCCCCTTACTGGATAGGCTATTATTAACAGTTCTGGATTGGAGTCCAGTTCCCTGCCCAAAAGAACTTTTTGAATGTTACCTCCAGAAAGATTCTTTATAGGGTGATTAATACCAGGCGTTTTGATTTCCAGTTTTTCTACGATTTCCTTGGCCTTGGCCCTGGATGGTTTACGGTCAATAAAAAACCCGGGCTTTTTTTGGTACTGCTTTAGAAGAATATTATCAACTATATCCATAGAGCCTACCAGCCCCATGCCAAGCCTGTCTTCGGGGATGAAGCTCATGCTAATGCCTTTTTTAATAATTTCTTTAGGAGTTCTGCCTACAATTTCTTCTCCCTTAAACTTAATAGAGCCAGAGTGAACCTTATAAAGACCAGCAATAGCTTCACAAAGTTCCTTTTGGCCAGAACCGGCTATACCGGCAATGCTAAAAATTTCTCCTGTTTTGATGGCAAAGGAAATGTCTTTAAGAATTTTAACTCCATCATTTGTAAAGGAAGTTAAGTTTTCAATTTTGAAAACTTCTTTTTGGTCTGAATATTCTTCCCTCTTAATTTCAAGTTTTATAGGGTAACCAACCATGATTTCAGTTAACTGGGCAGGATTAGTTTCGGCTGTGTTCAGGGTTTGCACACTTCTGCCCTTTAAAAGAACAGTGGTTTTATCAGAGATGCTCATAACCTCGTTCATCTTGTGGCTGATAAAAATAACGGCACAGGATTCAGCCTTAAGTTTGAGCATTATTTTAAAGAGTTTTTCTGTTTCCTGGGGTGTAAGAACAGCAGTTGGTTCATCAAGAACCAAAATTTTTGCCCCCCTGTAAAGAACCTTAAGAATCTCCAGGTTCTGTTTTTCACCAACTGACATCTCATAGACCTTTTTATCAAGGTCAATATCCAGGGAAAAACGGTCTGACAGTTCTTTTATTTCTTCTTTCTTTTTCTTTTTATTTAAAAAAAGTGTTTTTTCGTTCCCCAAAAGAATATTCTCCAGGGCTGAATGAATTTCAACCAGCTTAAAGTGCTGGTGTATCATTCCAACTCCCTGGGACATACTATCCCTTGGTGAAGCAAAAAACACTTCTTGTCCATTAATAAATATAGAACCGCTGTCCGGAGTATAAACCCCGGACAGCATGTTCATAAGGGTGCTTTTACCAGCACCATTTTCACCCAGAAGGGCATGAATCTCTCCTGCGGCCACGCTAAAATTAACTTCATCATTGGCCAATACAGAACCAAATCGTTTGCTAATATTTTTCATTGAAACCAAAGCAGGAGTCTGATCCATAGTTACCACCTTTTATTTTACGCCTTCAACAAACCAATCCAGTGAAAGCATTTCATCGTCTGTTAATTTTTGTCCTTCTTGAACTTTAAGATTTCCTTTGTTGTCAAAGATTGGTCCTACAAAAACATCTGTTTCGCCTGAAACAAATTTAGCTTGTGCTTCTGCAACCATTTCTGCTGCTCCTTCTGGTGCAAGTTCAGTAAGCGGAGCAAGAGCAATGATGTTGTCATTTAAGCCGCCCCAGTAACTTTCTGGTTCCCAGGTTCCTGCAATAACTTTTTCTATTTGGTCAACATAATATGGTCCCCAGTTCCAAATAGCTGAAGTCATATTAGCTTCAGGAGCTGCTGCTTTCATATCAGTGTTATAACCGATTGAGAAAGCACCTGCTTCTTCAGCAGCCTGTTGTGGTCCAGCTGTATCCTGGTGCTGAGCAATTACGTCTGCACCTGCATCAAGAAGAGCTTTAGCTGCTTCTTTTTCAGTTGCTGGGTCATACCAGGTTTGTGTCCATCTTACGTTTACTACTGCATCTGGATTAACTGATCTTACGCCAAGTGTGAATGCGTTAATTCCTCTTACAACTTCAGGAATTTCAAAGGCGCCAACATAACCAATATTATTAGTTTCTGTTTTTAAACCTGCAACTATACCTGAAAGGTATCTGGCCTGATAAATTCTGCCGAAGTAGTTACCCATGTTTTCAGTCATTTTGAAGCCTGAGCAGTGCATAAATGCTACTTGAGGATAATCTTTGGAAGCTTTTTCCATACCATCCATAAAACCAAAGCTTGTACCAAAAATAACTGTTGCTCCTTGATCAACCATGTCAGCAATTGCATTAATTACTTCCTGGTCATCTTCAATTACGCTTTCCTTGTAGATGGTTTTTACGCCAAGTTTTTCTTCAAGGTACAATCTGCCTTCGTTGTGGGCATAAGTATAACCACCGTCACCAATTGGTCCAACGTAGATAAAACCCACTACTGGTTTTTCATCTTTTCCTTCTTGTGCATCTGATCCTTTAGAGCCGCCACAACCAGCTGCCACAAGTGACATAACCAAGAGTGCTACTAAAAGAAAACTAAACTTCTTTTTCATTACTTAAAGATACCCCCTTTTTAATATATGTTCAGATCAGTCCTGCTGATCAAAAACAACCTTATTATCACAAAATTCTTTAACTATAACAAGAGATTCTACTTGAATTCCTTTTTCCTGCAGGTTACGGCGGCCATTTTGGAAACCCTTTTCTATAACAGCTCCAACTCCAGCCAAATGTGCCTGCCCTTGTTCAATTATATTGGCTAAGCCTGATGCTGCGTGACCGTTAGCCAAAAAATCATCAAGAATCAGAATGTTTTCGCCTGGACTTATATATCTTTTGTCTACCATGATTTCATATTCTTTATCTTTTGTATAAGAATAGACTTTACATATGTATGCATTAGGGTTACTGAAAGTCCCATCCTTCTTTTTTGCAAAGACAACTGGCAGGTTGCCAAAAGCTATTGCAGCGGCAAAAGCAACGCCAATACCAGAAGATTCAATTGTGAGAATCTTATCTACTTTTTTATTGGCAAATCTCTTTTTAAACTCCTGGCCAAGATCAAGAAAAAGGCCTACATCTATCTGGTGATTTAAAAAATTATCAACCTTTAAAATGCAGTTTTCCTCTACTCTGCCTTCTTGTCTGATTCTTTCTTTTAATAGCTCCATCGAATACCATCCCAACATTAAAGATTATATTAAATATCAAGGGAAAAATCAAAAAGTCCTGCAGATAAATATCTTTCTCCTGTATCTGGTAAAAGGACTACTATATTCTTGCCCTCATTTTCTTTTCTTTTTGCTATTTGAGCAGCTCCTGCAAGTGCTGCCCCTGAAGAAATTCCTGCTAAAAGTCCCTGACTCAAAGCCAGAAGACGGGAATGTTCTATGGCAGTCTTACTCTCAACCTGAATTATTTCATCAACAAGTGAAGGATTATAATTTTCTGGAATAAAGCCAGCTCCAATGCCTTGTATCTTATGGGGTCCCTTTTGGCCCCCTGAAAGAACGGGTGATTCAGCTGGTTCAACAGCTATTATTTTTACCTGGGGATTTTTTTCCTTTAAATATTTGCCTGTTCCTGATATGGTGCCACCAGTTCCAACACCGGCAACAAAAAAATCTACCTGACCGTCTAGGTCCTGCCAGATTTCTGGTCCCGTTGTTTCATAGTGGGCTTGGGGATTGGCCGGGTTACTGAATTGCTCCGGCATAAATGAAGAGGGAATCTCTTTTATGAGTTCTTTAGCCTTATTAATAGCCCCTTCCATGCCTTGGTCAGCAGGTGTCAGATAAATTTCTGCTCCCAAAGCTTTTAAGAGACTGCGTCTTTCCAGACTCATACTCTCTGGCATGGTTAAAATTAATTTATAGCCTTTAGAGGCTGCAGTAAAAGCAAGGGCTATACCTGTATTGCCGCTGGTTGGTTCTATAATAACTGAGCCTTTTTTTAAAAGGCCCTTCTTTTCTGCATCAAATATCATAGCCTGGCCAACCCTGTCTTTAACACTGGAAGCCGGGTTGAAAGATTCAAGTTTGGCTATAATAATGCTCTTGAGTTTTTCTTTTTCACTAAAATTATTAAGCCTCAAAAGCGGAGTCCTGCCAGTAAGTTGCATGAGGTCTTCAGCTATTTTTATCATAATCTGCCTCCCCTGCCTCCTACTCAAAGGTTCTCTTTAAGAATTCTCTGGTTCTTTCTCTGGTTGGATTATTAAAAATTTGCTCTGGCGGACCTTCTTCTTCTATTACACCTTTGTCCATAAAGACTACCCTGTCAGCAACTTCTCTGGCAAAACCCATTTCATGAGTTACTACCAGCATGGTAAGGCCGCTTTCTACCAGGGTTTTCATAACCCTTAATACTTCTCCCACCATCTCAGGATCCAGGGCTGAAGTAGGTTCATCAAAAAGCATTACATCCGGTTCCATGGAAAGAGCCCTTGCTATGGCAACCCTTTGCTTTTGCCCGCCTGAAAGCTGTCTGGGCTTAGCATTGATGTATTGGTCCATGCCCACAAATTTTAAATATTTCATAGCAACCTGATTAGCCTCTTCCTTAGATCTTTTAAGGATTTTTATTTGGCCAACAGTACAGTTGCCCAGAACATTTAAATTATTAAAAAGATTAAATTGCTGGAAGACCATGCCCAGTTTGGTTCTGTATTCATAGATATCATGCTGATCATCCAGAATGTTTTCTCCCTTGTAAATAATCTGCCCCCCACTTGGCTTTTCCAAGAGGTTAATGCAGCGCAAAAGGGTAGATTTTCCTGAGCCGGAAGATCCAATTATACAAACAACCTCACCTTTTTTAACAGCAAAATCAATATCTTTAAGAACTTCATTACTGCCAAAGGATTTGCTAAGGTGTTGAACTTCAATTATATTGTCCATTTTTTACCTCCGCCAAAAACAGGTTAAACCTGCATTTGATTTCCTCCCAAAGAGTAGTTCTCTGGGCCATCAAGCTTCTTCTCAAGAGTACGTAAAATCTTTGTTACTGTAAGAGTCATAATCAGGTAAATAACACAGGCAACAAAGAAAGATTCAAAATACCTGAAATTATTACCAGCTATGGATTTGGTTTGGAAAAAAAGTTCTGAAACTGCAATTACGTTTAAAACTGAAGTATCTTTGATATTAATTATATATTCATTACCTGTGGCAGGCAAAATGTTTCGGATTACCTGCGGCAGAATAATATTTTTCATCACCTGAATATGCTTCATGCCGATAGCCTGGGCAGCTTCAAATTGCCCCTTGTCAATGGAAAAGATACCCCCACGAACAATTTCAGACATATAAGCACCTGTATTTATAGAAACAATAAAGAGGGCCGCTACAAGCCTGTCCACGTTTACATCAAAGGCTAAAGCAGAACCATAATAAATTACCATAGCCTGCACAATCATTGGCGTTCCTCTGAAAAACTCAATATAAGCCGTTAAAAGAAGATTAACAAATTTTAAAACATATTTTTTTATACCTCTTTCAGCCTCTGGCATAGTACGGATAACTCCTATCATGAGGCCGATAAAGGTACCAACAATAGTACCTATAGTTGCAATATATAAGGTTATACCAGCCCCTCTAAGATACATGGGCCAGTTGTCTATAAATATTTTTACCAACCATTCAAAGGTCACTTTTTTTCCTCCTTATGCGTAATTTAACCGGCTGCATTTAATACAGCCGGTTAAAATATACTAGTTATATATTTCTTCTACTAGTTTGCTGCTGGTTGATTAATAATAGCTTGATCCATAATAGCTATTTGTTCATCTAGAGAAATTTCAGCTAATATTTTATTGATTTCAACTGTAAGGTCGCTTCCCTTGCGAAGACCAACTGCGATAGCAGTATCATCATCATCAGTTACAAATCCATCTGTGAAAGATATAACTTTGAACTTAGGGTTAGCACTTTCTGCACTTACGCCTTCAGGACGTTCTGAAACATAGCCATCAATCATACCTGATTCGAGGGCAACTCTCATGGCAGGGAAGTTATCCATAGCTACTTCTTTATTTACTCCTTCAATCTGATCAATAACTGTGTAGTGGAAGGTATTAAGCTGAGCAGTGATTTTTGCTCCTGCAAAGTCGCTAAGAGTTTCTGCATCTGCATAAGCGCCTGATTTTGCAACAACCATAATCAGGTCAGACTTGTAATAGTTGTCTGAAAAATCAATAGTTTCTTTACGTTTTTCTGTTGGTGACATGCCAGCGATGATAGCATCAATTTTACCTGATACAAGGGCTGGAACTAATCCGTCCCACTCAGTTTTTACGATAACAAGTTCTTTGCCAAGACCTTCAGCAAGTTTTTTTGCAACTTCTACGTCATAGCCACCAGCGTATTCAGGGCTTCCGTCAATTTTAACTGCTCCGTTGGCATCGCCATTTTGAGTCCAGTTAAAAGGAGGGTAACCTGCTTCCATGCCGACTCTGAAAACTGCTGATTCAGAATCACTTGCTTTTTTGTTGCCACCACAGCCTGTAAATAGCATAACTACAGCCAATGATAGAATAAGTACTAATTTTAAACTTTTTTTCATTTAATCTTCTCTCCCCTTTGAATATTTGTTTTTTTACAAAAAAAGACCTGAGGTAATCTCAGGCCTTAAAAATCAATTAAATCCCAATAACCCCTTTTCCCTTTTTGAGATAGTACTCCCTGGCAAAATGGGCCTTTACCAGGACAGTTCTGCAGATATTTTCTGCAGCCCCAGCAAGTGAAGTTTGAGCAACTTACCTGCTTCGGCGATTTTTCCTTCCCTTTGGCTTCAAGGCTTCTCAGGCTCCCCCAAAGGCTGTTAAAAACCGCTCCTCTACCTCACTAAAGTTCCAAGTGAGGTTCTTGTGATATCAGATAAAATTATACAATAAGCAAAACCTTAATTCAAGCTTCTTTCCTGGCTTTCTTTAAGCACTCTGGCCATAAATTCATCTAAGGCCACGGGACCAAGGTCTCCCTCGCCTCTTCTTCTTAAGCCAACAGCCTGACTTTCTACTTCCTTATCGCCAATAATAAGCATGTAGGGCACCTTTTGCAGTTGTGCCTCTCTTATTTTAAAGCCAATTTTTTCATTTCTGCTGTCAAGTTCAGTTCTGATGCCTGCTTTTCTAAGTTTTTTGTAGACCTCCTCTGCATAAGCTACATGCTTATCAGTCAAGGGTAAAATTTTCGCCTGAACTGGAGCCAGCCAAACAGGAAAAGCTCCGGCAAAGTGTTCTATCAAAATACCAATGAATCTCTCAATACTGCCAAAGGCCACTGTGTGCAGGGTAATTGGGCGGTGTTTCTCATTATCCTTACCAACATAGGTCAGGTCAAATCTCTGAGGCATCTGGAAGTCAAGCTGGATAGTTCCGCACTGCCAGGTTCTGCCCAGGCAGTCTTCAAGCTGGAAGTCAATTTTGGGGCCATAAAAGGCGCCGTCGCCCTCATTAATGGTATAGGCCATTTCCAGTTCATCAAGAGCTAACTTCAAAGAACTTTCTGCGTTTTCCCAATCTTCGTCAGAGCCCATAGAATCTTCTGGTCTGGTGGAAATTTCAATCCTGTATTTAAAGCCAAATTTTTCATAAATTTCATCAATTTTTCTGACCACATTCTTTATTTCATCTTTAATTTGCTCAGGCAGCATGAAGATGTGAGCATCATCCTGAGTGAAAGCTCTTACTCTCATAAGGCCATGTAAGGCTCCAGAAAGCTCATGGCGGTGGACTCTGCCTATCTCTCCCATTCTGATTGGAAACTCCCTGTAAGAGTGCAAATCATTCCTGTAAACCATAAAGGAACCAGGGCAGTTCATAGGTTTAATAGCGTAATCCTCGTCATCGATTGTCAGAGTATACATGTTCTCACGATAGTGATCCCAGTGGCCAGATCTTTCCCAAAGCTTTTTATTTAAAATAATTGGAGTTTCAATCTCCACGTAATCTTCTCTTTCGTGAATCTCTCTCCAGTATTGCAGAAGAAGGTTTTTAAGCTTGCTTCCTTTGGGCAGAAGGAAAGGAAAGCCTGGTCCCTCTTCCATAAGAGTAAAGAGGCCCAATTCCTGACCAAGTTTTCTGTGATCCCTCTTTTTTGCTTCTTCAAGCATGGCCAGGTATTCTTCCAGGTCACTTTTCTTTGGAAAGGATGTTCCATAAATTCTTTGCAGCATCTTCTTTTCAGAATCGCCTCTCCAGTAGGCTCCGGCAATACTAAGAAGTTTAAAAGCTTTAACATAGCCTGTTGAAGGCAGGTGGGGGCCAGCACAAAGGTCTGTAAACTCTCCATCTGTATAAATGCTTATTTGTGTGTCCTCTGGCAAATCATTAATGAGCTCAACCTTATAGTCTTCGCCCAGACTTTCAAAGAGCTCTATAGCCTGGTCACGGGGCAGCTCTTTTCTGACAAATTGATTATCTTCTTTAACAATTTTTGCCATTTCTGCTTCTATTTTCTCCAGGTCTTCCGGAGTAAAAATATGCTCTGAATCAAAATCATAATAAAAACCATCTTTAATAGCCGGGCCAATGGCAATTTTTGTTCCCGGAAAAAGTTTCTTAACAGCCTGGGCCATTATGTGTGATGAACTGTGGCGAAAGGTATCCTCGCCGTCTTCATCTTCAAAGGATAAAAGGCTAAGCTGGGCATCGGCAGTTAGCTCCTGGTCCAGATCAACAACCTTGCCGTCAACCTTTGCGGCCAGAGATTTTTTCTGTAATCCCCTGCTGATACTTCCTGCTACTTCAAATGGTGTAACTGAGGCCTGGTCAAACTCTTTTACTGAGCCATCAGGCAAACTTATTTTAATCATTTTTCTTCACCCTTTTTTAAATTTTTTAAATT